>JAAYKS010000339.1 GCA_012522285.1 Clostridiaceae bacterium
CGGTACTGCTCTCGCGCGCGGCGATCCGGGGCGGTGCCGACGCGGGCCGGATCTTCGGCATGAACTACGGTTATCTCGACCGCATCGCCGGATTCGAGACGGTCGACGAACTGGCTGGCTGGCTGTCGGGGGCGATGAACCGGTTTACGGAACAGGTCTTCCGGCTCCAGGATGTGCGGAACACCGACGTGGTGTTCAAAGCGGTCAACCACATCCGGCGCAACTACGGCCGCCGGCTGACGCTGGAGGAAGGCGCGGCCAGCATACCGCTGAGTCCGATGTATTTTAGCCGGGTGTTCAAAGACAGCACCGGTCTGAACTTTGTCGCATATGTCAACCAGGTCCGGGTGGAGGCGGCAGGCCGCCTGCTTCTGGACGGAGAGCTCCCGATCTCCGACATCTCCGCGATGGTCGGATTTGAGGGGCAGAGCTACTTTACCAAGGAGTTTCGGCAGGTCACCGGTGTGACCCCCGGCGCATACAGGAAAAACAGGGGGCGGATGCCCGCTGACGAAAACAGGAGGAAGATGGCATGGAACTGATGAACCAGATCTCCACGGCACTGCAGGCCGGCAAGGCGAAAGACGTGAAAGCACTTGTCCAGCAGGCGATTGACGAAGGCAATTCCGCTTCGTCGATTCTCAATGAGGGGTTGGTGTCCGGCATGAACGTGATCGGCGCCAAATTCAAAAACAACGAAATCTATGTGCCCGACGTCCTGATCGCGGCGCGCGCGATGAAAGCCGGCACCGAGCTGCTCAAACCGCTTCTCAAGGAAGCGGGCGTCAAAGCCAGCGGCAAGGTGGTCATCGGCACGGTGGCGGGCGATTTGCACGATATCGGGAAAAACCTGGTCGCCATGATGATGGAAGGCAAGGGGATGGAGATCATCGACCTCGGCTGCGATGTACCCGCGGAGCGGTTTGTCCAGGCGGCGATCGACAACGACGCGCAGATCATCGCCTGTTCGGCGTTGCTCACCACCACGATGGGCGAGATGAAATCGGTCGTCGAGCTGGCTCGTGAAAAGGGCATCCGCGACAAGGTGACCATCATGGTCGGCGGCGCGCCGGTCAACGAGAGCTATTGCAATCAGATCGGTGCGGACATCTACTCCGCCGACGCCGCGACCGCGGCCGAAGCCGCACTGGCCAAACTGCTGGCCTGACGGACCCGCATCCTTCCGGTACACCAACCGGCATCGACAAGAAAGAAGCACCCGGGCGACCTGCAGTCGTCCGGGTGTTTGTTTTCTGTCCTGCGAGATTCCAACGCGTGTATGCGGATGGGAATTCCGGTCAGGGAAGCTCGATCAACGAGAGGATGATGGTCGGACGCCTGCGCGTGCGGGTGTAAAGCAGATCGCGCAGCTGGTCGCGCAGCAGATTGCCGCGGATGGCAGGCGCGAGGGGCTTTTTTGCGTCTTCGAGTTTGCGTACAAACGATGTGATCCGGTTCATACACTCCCGTTCGATCACCGAAGCCTCGGATTCAAAGATGAACCCGCGCATCTGGATGTCCGGGGGAGCGGCCAGCCGGTTCGCGGCCTGCTCGACCACCATCGAGACCACGATCACGCCTTCGTCCGCGAGCATCTTGCGTTCCCGCAGCACGCTGCTGTCGATGTCGCCGACACCCGATCCGTCGATCAGGATGCCTTCGGCAGGGAGGAACCCGGTGATCTTGCATCCGGAAGGACCACACTCGCAGATGTCGCCGTTGTTGAGCAGGAGCATGGTGTCCCAGGGCTGCCCGAGGTCGTTCGCGACCTGTGCGTGGGTGTACATGTGCCGGTACTCTCCGTGCGCGGGCAGGAAATACTTGGGCCGCACCAGCTGGTGGTACAGCTTGATCTCCTCGAGATAGGCATGCCCGGAGACATGGATGTCGGCCAGCCCTTCGTAGATCACGTGCGCGCCGCGCTTGAACAGCTCGTTGATGACGCGGTAGACCGATTTTTCGTTGCCGGGAATCGGATCGGCGGACAACACGACGGTGTCCCCCGCGATGATTTCGACCGAGCGGTGTTCCGAGAACGCCATCCGGGTCAGCGCCGACATCGGCTCTCCCTGGCTGCCGGTGGTGAGAACGCAGATGCGGTCGGGATCGTACCGGTCGATCTGGCTGATGTCGATCAGGGTGTCCTGCTTCATCTGCATGTAGCCCAGCGACCGGGCGGCGTCAAACACATTGAGCATGCTGCGTCCGACCAGCGCGACTTTGCGTCCCGCGCGTTCCGCGGCGCTGACCACCTGCTGGAGACGGTAAATGTTGGAAGAGAACGAAGCCACGAAAATGCGGCCATCGTTGTCGTTGAAGATCGTTTCGAACGAGGAAGCCAGCGAACGTTCGGACGGGGAGGACCCCGCCTGTTCGATGTTGGTGCTTTCACAGACCAGCAGTTCGACGCCCATGGAGCCGATCTCGGCCAGACGGGGGAGGTTGATCGGCCCGCCGTCGATGGGGGTGTAGTCGACTTTAAAATCGCCGGAATGGACGACAATGCCGCCCGGGGTAAAGATCGCCAGCGAGAACGCGTCCGGGATGCTGTGATTGACGTGGATGAACTCGACGCGCATGCGACCGGCCTCGATCACGTCTCCGTCGTTGACTGCGCGGAGCTTGTCCAGTCCCGCGCCACCCGAGCGTTCTTCGAGCTTGCGCCGTACCAGTTCCATCGGCAGGCGTCCGCCGTAGATCGGCACATCGACCAGCTGGGTGAGCCAGGGCAGGGAACCGATGTGATCCTCGTGGCCGTGGGTGAGAAAGACCCCGCGGAGCCGTTCTTTATTCTGGCGGATATAAGCCATGTCCGGGATGACCGCGTCGATGCCCGGCTGGTCTTCGCCGGGGAAGGCGACGCCGCAGTCGACGATGATCATGTCGTCGCCGCACTCGTAGACCGTCATGTTCTTGCCGATTTCGCGCATGCCGCCGAGCGGGATAACCCGGATCACCGGCTGCTCACCGTCGCGGAGGGGTTGCTTTTTGCCGGCACCGGTCGCGGTTTGGGCATGGGTGACCGCCGGACGATCCGCAGAGCGGGTGGACGGATTGCGTCCAGACGGGTTGCGGCCGGATGAGGTGCGGGCGGCCGGATTGCGGGCAGTCCCCGTTTTGGTTCCGGAACGGTCTTTGGCCGCGGCGGAAGGAGTCTGCCGTCCCCGTGAGGAACGGGACTTCTCGGTCGTGGTTTGTGCGGGCTGCTGCGCGGGTTGCGCGACATCGCGCGGGGGCGTTTGCGGCGCTGCCGCTTCCGATCCCTGTCCCGAACGGCCGCGGCGCCGGCGCGACGCTCCGCTCTGTGCGGGACGCGAAGCGTTACCGCCCGTACCCGTCACCGCCGCCTTTTCCTGTTTTGCGGGTTGACGAGTATGCGGCCGCTTGGCGGATCCGCCGGCTGGGGGGGTCCCCCGGTTTTCATTTTTTGGCATACGTGTGTGTTACCTCCGTGTATTTTGGTCGTTCCAGTAAATATATGAAAGATGTGTCATCCAACAAATGCACTGAACGGCTCCATTATACGCTTGCAACCCACTTTCTTCCATGATAGAATACCTGAGTGTTTCGAATCGGTTGCAAGATGTCAACACGGGAGGTGAAAACAATTGCCGAATTTCAAATCCGCCATCAAGCGTGTCCGCATCAATGAAAAGAAAGCGGTCGCGAACAAGAGCAAACGGAGTGAGTTGCGCACTGTCCTCAAGAAAGCGAACCTTTCGCTGGAGGCACCTGCCGCCGACACCCCCGATGTGATCAAGGCCGCTCAGGCCAGGCTGGACAAAGCGGCCGCCAAAGGCTATCTGCATAAGAACGCCGCCGCGCGCAGGAAATCCCGTCTCGCGAAGGCTGTCAATAAACTCGGCTAAACGCGTCGCGTCTCCCGCCGGGGTTTGTCCGATCATTCCATTGAGTTGAAAAACCGCTGTTTCCCACGGGAGACAGCGGTTTTTTTGCTCGAGAGCGGGGAGATCCGCGTCAGTGGGTGAGTAGCCGGTGGTACACTTTTTTCCCTTTGCGGACAATGGCTTCGCCCTCCACAAAATCGGATGGGGACAGCATCCGGTTCGGGTCGTCGACCGCGATGTCGTTGAGGTAGAGCCCGCCCTGCGCGACCAGTCGACGTCCTTCTCCCTTGGAGGGGATCACACCGGCATCGAGCAGCACGTCCAGCAGCGGCCGCCCTTCCGAGAGGTCGGCGGCATCGAGCGAGGTGGTCGGCATCGTGTCGCTGCGACCGCCCCGTTCAAACAGTTCCTCCGCCTGCGTGCGCGCGGCGTCCGCGGCCTCTTTGCCGTGCACGATCGCGGTGACCTCGTACGCGAGGCGCTTCTTGGCCTCGTTGACCCGCTCGTCGTCGAAATGGTAGTCCGCGATCTCCGGAAGCGGCAGGAAAGTGAGCAGTTTCATACAGTTTTCGACATCAGGGTCGCCGATGTTGCGCCAATACTGGTAAAAGTCGAAAGGCGGGGTCTTCTCCCGGTCGAGCCAGAGCGCGCCGCGCGCGGTCTTGCCCATTTTGGTTCCTTCGCTGGTTGTGAGCAGTCGGAAGGTCATGCCGTAGACGTCGGCCTGCTCTTTGCGCCGTACCAGATCGATGCCGGCGAGGATGTTGGACCACTGGTCGTCGCCCCCCAGTTCGAGGAGACAGCGCTCGCGGCGGTAGAGCACCAAAAAGTCATAGGCCTGCATCAGCATGTAGTTGAACTCGAGGAAGGACAGCCCCTTTTCCATCCGCTGTTTAAAACAGTCGGCGGTCAACATGCGGTTGACCGAAAAACAGGAGCCGATCTCCCGCAGGAACTCGACATAGTTGAGGTCGAGCAGCCACTCTGCGTTGTCCACCATGACCGCGTGGTCGTTGTCAAAGTCGAGCAGGATCCGCATCTGATCGCGGAAGCGAGTCACATTGTGAACGATGTCCTCACGGGTCAGCATCGAGCGCATGTCCGTGCGCCCCGAGGGATCCCCGACCATCGCGGTGCCACCGCCCAGCAGAACGATCGGACGATGCCCGGCGCGCTGCATGTGCGCCATGACCATCATCTGGATGAAATGGCCGACGTGCAGGCTGTCGGCGGTCGGATCAAATCCGATATAGAAGGAGACGCCGGGTTTCGCGAGCAGGTCGCGCACCGCGTCCTCGTCGGTCACCTGCGCCAGATACCCGCGCTCTTTCAGGATGTCGAAAACCGGTTTATCCATATCTGTCCTCATTTCCGCCGGAACGGACGGCCCGATGTGCACAAGGGCCTGCGATTCCGACAATCGCAAAGATTTTAAACCATGACCGGAGGGGTGTCAAAGTCCCGGCCGCAGGGGATTTTGCGGGCGAGCATCCACAGGTCGGTGGACGCCACATCGAGCGCGGCCATCCGCTGGAGCACGGGGTCGCCGCCGTACTCCAGAAAATCGGAGGCGTTCATGACGATTGGGAGGCGGGCACGGTTGCGCATGATGCGCAACACCCGCCGGCCGCGTTTCCCGAATCCGAGCACCCGGAGGTAACGGGGACCGGGGCCGGCGGCGTCGAACCGTTCCAGATCTTCGCGGGTGAGGCCCACCAGCATCGCGGCCAGCGCGCGCCGGAGGCGGGTCGAGGCGAACCGCCGTGTGGCGGCACCGTCCAGCAGGGATGTATAAAGAGAACGGGAAGTGCCGGCTCCTTCCATGGGACGGGCTGCACATTCCGCGAGGCGCGCGTGCAACCCTTCGTCCATCCCGGCAATCCGGGAGAGGGTATCGGGGGACAGCGTGCGCAGCAGGCCGAGGGCGGAGGCTTCCAAATCTTCCGGGAACACCGGTGCCCGTCCGTCCGATATCGCGGCACACAGCAGCGCCAGCGAGGAGGCCGGCATCTGATTCCGGAGGATATGCAGCAGGGAAGCGACGTCGCCGTCCGCCTGCCGGATGGCCGCCCGGATGGCCGACGCGCTGGCGGAGGGGGTGTCCAGCCCGGTTTCGTGGTAACCCGCACCCCGGCGACGGATGGCGACAGGTTCCAGACCCGCTTGCTGGCGCCGGATGGCGACCAGGTATTCGACCGCGAGGATGTTGTTGGACGAGCGAAGACAATCCGGGTCCGGTCGGGGGGCGCCTCCCTCCGAAGGGGTGTGAAGTCGGAGGGTGTCTTCCAGCGCTCCGATCCGGGCTCCGGCAAACGGTTCCCCCAGATCGAGCCGAGCGCGCAGCCGTTCCCGGAATTCGACAGGTTCTGCCGCCAGCAGATCGGCGGTCGCCTGCAGCGTGCCGAGTTCACCGGATTCGCTCCCAAAGGCGAGATGTCCGCAAACCCCCGTGGCCTCGGCCATCGCGACTCCTCCGGCGGCGAAACGTCCCGCGCCGCCCGTGGCATACGCGAAAGGCAACTCGAGCACCAGGTCCGCCCCGTTGCGCAACGCGGCGCGTGCCCGGGTCCACTTGTCCAGCAGCGCCGGTTCTCCGCGCTGTGTGAACGACCCGCTCATGACCACGATCAGGCCGCCATCCGGCCCGATCCGTTTCCGGATTTCGCCAAACAGATAGTCGTGCCCGTAGTGAAAAGGATTGAACTCCGCGATGACCGCCGCCGTTTTCATGCGGCCATTATAGCACGCGCGCCAGACGGTTCTGGTATCATGAATCCATGCTTCCCAAACAACGCAACATCCTGATCGCCCTGCTCCTCCTCGCAGTCTGCGCTGGAATCGCCGCAGTCGCCGTGCCGCGCCTGTTTCCGGGGCTCGGACGGCGCGACATTGCGTTTGTACACACCTGGCCGGGGAAGGCCGCACCCGGGTTGTCTGTCTCCCGGACGACGGTATCCACACTTGCCGACGGCATCCAAAACCTCCTGGAAAAGGACGGTGTCTGGACTGCCTGGCACCGGCTGGCCGGCAGGGGAGGCGACCCGCCTGCCGAGTCCGCACCGGAGTTTGAAACGGGCGATCAGGTGCTTTTGCTGCGACTCGCAGCCGAAACAGGAGATAGAAAGGCGTTTGAGCAACGCCTCGACTGGCTAGCGATCCATCGGACGGACGGAGACGGCCGGCTGGTGGACGCCGACGGTTCGCCGGCCACAAACCAAGTCACGCTGGA
>JAAYKS010000340.1 GCA_012522285.1 Clostridiaceae bacterium
AACTTGTGTGCGGCAATGGATTGGCGGTATGCGGTGATGCACAGCAATGCGTAATCAGGTCCCGCACTCGCGAGAGCCAGGGCTTCCAGGTGTTCATCCAAGGAGATGCACCGGGCTGTTTCTATGTCGTGCCGGTCGATCGCTTCCCGGATCGCGTCCCGGATGGTCATGCCGTTCCGGGCCCAGTACCCCCTGTGTGCATTTTCAAAATACTGGATCGATAGAATATCATCGTACGCAAGGACAAAAAAACCGGACTGCGGTTCTGATGTAACCCCGAATGATGCCGTTGCCCGCACGAAGCCGGAGCCGGGTTGCGTCCCGGGGTGATATCCCGTCTCAAATCCAGTACGATCCGGAACTCCAAGATGGAAGGTTCCCCAGTCGATGGCCACGTCATCTCCGGAGTGGCTCAGCGGGATCTGCACCGCCTTGCCCATCCAGGCACAAGCTCCCCCGTCCAGGCGGCAGGATCCTCCGGTGATCGGGGGTGGTTGATCCCCGTTCCAACACTGGGATTCATTCGCGTCCAGTACAACGGTGACGGTATGAGCGATCCCGTCTTCCGGAATGACAGTAAAGTCCATCCAGGAGCAGGGACGGGAGAGAAGGTCCAGATCATCCAGCAATAACGGGGTTCGAAATACAATCTGGAGCCGGATCCCGCCCGCGCGGAAAACATAAGACGAGGCGGTCGCGGAAAGGCGCAGTTCCTGTTGGTCCGCAGCCGCTGTCTCGCCCGGGGATCCCATGTACCGGTAAGAGATACCGTCCACGATGACGGTTCCCCGGAGCGGCTTGATTGCCCCCGTCCAGTGAACGGTGTCGGAATCCGTCAAACGGTCGGAGGGTGACCACAGGGAAAAATACGGGTCGCAAGTGACCAGTGGAACGGCCGGGATCCGGGCGCAGACTGACATCACGTTACCTCTCTGGCAAAGGCTTCAGGAAGATGATCAACAGTACACGGCAGCCAAGATACCGAAATATCCTGGCTGCCGTGTCTGCTGTAGCTTCGTTACTCAATGATGCTCCGTTCAGTGCGGAACGATCATTTCATGAAGCGTTCGTAAGCGGCCTGGTTGATCTCCAGCCACTGGGTCAGACCGACCTGGTCGATTTCCGCGAGATAGGCATCCCAATCGGATTCGATCTTGCCGTTCATGATCCACTCACTGATCCGGCGCTCGATGTAGGTCTTGACGTCTGTCTGGAGTTTGACCATATCCTGCGATTCCTCGGAGGTATAGTACACAGGCATCATCGGATCCGGATCGGCATACGGATGACACTCGGCTTCGACAAACGCGACTTTCGGCTCCGTGGAGGGCAGCTTGAGGATGTCGCGATAGGCGCTGGGCGGCATGGCCAGAATCTGTGCCGGGCACTGCGAGAAACGGTCCTCGGCGACGGTCATGCCCTCAGGCGGTTTGCGGACATACATGGTGCCGTCCGGATTTTCCAGGACGCGGACACCGATCGGACCCTCGATGTGTTCGATGGCGTTGCGGACTTCATAGTGGTAGTCCAGCCAGCGCATCGCGACTTCGGGGGTTTCGCAGACTTTGGTGATTGTGCCCCAGCCGCGGTAGGTACCGGGCAGCGGCTGACGGTAGAACACCGGCTTGTCGACGACGTCGCTCTTTAGAAGCGGCATGTAAACCAGCGCTTCCTTGTTGGTGGGGTTGGATACGATGTCGTTGATGTCCCACACCTGAGTGTAGCCGACCACACCGGGCTCAAGGTTCAGTTTGTTTTGGAAATCTGCAGCGGTGAGTGTGAATCCTTCGATGTCCATCAAGCCGTCCGCATACAGGCGGGCCAGGAACTTGACAGCCTCTTTGAACTCTTCAGTTGTGGCCTGGCAAT
>JAAYKS010000341.1 GCA_012522285.1 Clostridiaceae bacterium
CTCAAGCTGATCGCCTGCAAAGTGCTGTTCCGGGAAATTTCCATGTTGGCCGCCCGTTGCGACAATTTCGTCGATATCACCTGGATGCGCCAGGGCTACCATCGGACTCCCGACTTGCTCCGCTCGACCGTACAGGAACAGATTGACCGGATCGACGCGGGGGACGACCCCTGTTCCTGCAACAACGAAATCGGGGACTTCGACGCCATTTTACTGGGGTACGGCTTGTGCAGCAACGGGATTGTGGGACTGCAATCCAAACGATATCCGCTGATTGTTCCGCGCGGGCACGACTGTATCACGTTTTTTCTGGGATCCAAGGAGCGGTACAGGTCGCTGTTCGACGCGCGGTCCGGCGGCACCTACTGGTACACCGCCGGCTGGTGCGAAAACGTCATGATGCCGGGGCGCAAACGCACGGAACTCGAGTACAATCACTACCTCGAAAAATACGGCGAGGACAACGCCCAGTTTTTGATGGAAACCGAGCAGAAGTGGTACAAGGAATACAAAGCGGCCGTCTATATCGGCAACGAAGAAGATGGTTTTCCCGATTATGGGGAGGAAACCCGCGATGCCGCCACGTATCTTGGATGGGAGTATGTGCGGGAACCCGCGGATATGAGTCTGCTGCAAGCCATGATGGACGGACACTGGGACGAATCCCGCTTTCTGGTGGTACCGCCCGGGCGGCATATCGAGCCGTCTTACGACGCCGACATCGTCATCTCCAGCCAATAACGCACCTTCTCTGCAGGTGTCTGTGGCGGTCTCAATCAGGGGGTCGAGTCTCTTGTTCCGACCGGGGTTTTCGCGCGGAATCCCGACCCATTCAAAAACGAGCGGGTGTAGGGGTGCGCGGGCGACTCGAACAGCGAGCGGGTCGGGGCGGTCTCGATGATACTGCCTTCCCGCATCACCGCGATGCGGTCTGCCATGAAGCGGACCACCCGCAAATTGTGTGTGATAAACAGACAGGAAAACACGTATTCACGTTGCAGGTCTTTCATCAGGTTGAGAATTTGCGCCTGGACCGAGACATCGAGGGAAGAAACCGGCTCGTCCGCGATCAGCAGGCGGGGACGCGTGATGAGTCCCATGCCGATCGCAATCCGCTGGCGCTGTCCCCCCGACAATGCTGCCGGGTACCGTGTCCGGTAGGAGGGGTCCAGTCCGACTTTCGTGAGCATCTCGTCCACATGCGCATCACGTGTGCGGCGGTTTTCAACGCCGAGAACGCGGAGCGGCTCTTCCAACAGCCATCCGACCTGTTTGCGGGGATTCAGCGATCCGTAGGGATCCTGGAAGACCGCTTGCACCCCTCGTCCGGCTCCGGTGGTTCGGCGGCACGCGTGAAGCGGCCGGCCGTCCATTTCGATCGTGCCGCGCCAGGAGGGCGACAATCCGAGCAGTGTCCGTGCGAGTGTGGTCTTGCCGCAACCGGACTCACCGACCAGCCCAAGCACCTCACCTTGTCCGATGGTCAGATCGATCCCGTCCAAAACCAGACGGGGCTGCCGTCGTGCGCGGGTGTCGCGCGCGTTGTCATACCAGGCCGCGAGACCTTCGACCCGAAGCAGCGGAGTGTCCCGCCCGGTGTTCATGTCCGGCTCTCCCGCAGGAACAAGTGGCAGTAGACCGTGTGCTCGATGCCGGGGTCGTTGAGGTCGGGCTGTAGGGAAACGTCGGGAAAGATCTTTAAACACTGCGGCATTGCGTGGGGGCAGCGCGGTGCAAACGCGCAACCCGGGAGCACGTCCCCGATACCGGGTACACTCCCGTGCATCGCAAAGAGCCGTTCGCCCGCCAGCACGCCGGGAATCGAAGCCATCAGCCCGTTGGTATAGGGGTGAAGCGGATTGTCCATCACCTGACGGACACTGCCCTGCTCGACGATACGTCCCGCATACAATATCCCGATCCGGTCACACAACCGGTTGACCACATCCGTGTCGTGGGAGATGAACAGCATCGCCGTCCCGGAATCCCTGCACAGTTCCCGA
This sequence comes from Clostridiaceae bacterium, assembly GCA_012522285.1. Taxonomy (GTDB): domain Bacteria; phylum Bacillota; class Clostridia; order Saccharofermentanales; family UBA5734; genus JAAYKS01. The sequence continues at coordinate 2,004 of JAAYKS010000341.1, forward strand.
AGCAGTTCCAGGATCTGCTCCTGCGTCGTGACGTCCAGTGCGGTGGTGGGCTCGTCTGCGATCAGGAGAGAAGGGCGGAGGAGCAGGGACAAGGCAATCCCCACGCGCTGCAGCATGCCGCCCGAAAGCTGGTGCGGCCAGCGGTCCGCGAGGATTTCGGGGTCCTGCAGCCCCACACGTGCCATCATTTCCAAGACTCTCGTACGTATTTGGCGCGCATTGAGATCTGTATGAATCCGGAGCGGCTCGCCGATTTGTGCCCCGATCTTCATCAGCGGATTGAGTGCGGTCAGCGGTTCCTGAAACACCATTCCGATCTGTCGGCCGTTGTGCTTTCTGCGCTGTGCGGGGTCCATTTCGAGGAGATTATCCCCTTCGAACAGGATCTCTCCGCCGGTCACCCGGACGGACGGAGGCAGCAACCCCGCCACAGCAAGCGCGGTGAGGGTCTTGCCGCAGCCGGACTCGCCGACCAAACCGTAGATTTCGCCTTTGCCGATGGTCAGGGAGACGCCTCGAACCGCCCCGTCGACGGCCGCGTCTTCCCGCTCGATGCCGATTTGCAGATCGCGGATTTCCAGTACGGGGTCACGCATGGCCGTTTCCCCCTCCCGCGTTGCGGGCGGCTTCGCCCAGCGCGTGGAATCCCATGACCGCGAGCACGATCGCAAGTCCGGGGAACACTGCCATCCAGGGGGCGCGGAACAGATCGCCGACACTGTCCTTGAGCATCGCACCCCAACTCGCGTCGGGCGGCTGGACGCCCAGCCCGAGATAACTCATGCCGGCTTCCGCCAGGATTGCGTTTGCGAACCCCACCGAAAAGGCCGTCAACAGGGTGGAAGACAGGTTCGGCAGGATGTGGACAAGGATGATCCGTGCGGGAGACGCCCCGAAGACACGCGCCAGTTCTACGTACTTCTCGGACTTTTGCTGGATCATCCCTCCGCGCACGACGCGCGCAAAACTGGGAGTGAACAGAATACCCAGCGCGATCACGACATGTCCGGACCCGGGCCCGAATATGGATACGATCATGAGAGCGAGCAGTATGCCCGGGAAAGCGAATACTGCATCGGACAGCCGCATGATCACCTGGTCCGTCCGTCCTCCTGCGTAACCCGCCAGCGCGCCCAGCAGGGTGCCGGCCGTTCCGGCGATGAGGATGGTGCCCAGCGAAATCGATACTGTCGCGGCCGTTCCCGCCAGGACCCGGCTTGCGACGTCTCGCCCGAAATTGTCCGTGCCGAACAGGTGGCGGAGGGAAGGAGGGGAGAACCGCGAAGAAGCATCCATGGCTTCCGGATCCCCGGCGATTCCCAATGCGCCGGCCGCCGCGAGCAGCAGAACCAGCAACGTGACGACAATCCCGAACACCGCGCTGGGATCGGAATACCATCCGCCCGTCCGGCGGCGCGGCCCGGCGCTCACAGACGGATCCTCGGATCCGCGGCCCGGTACAGCAGGTCAATCGCCAGATTGACCAAAACCACCACCGCCGCGATATAGACCACCATCGTCTGGATCAGGGGAAAGTCGCGGGCTCCGATTGCCAGAATCAGCAGGCTGCCCAGTCCGGGCAGACCAAAAACCTGCTCGACAATGAGACTGCCACCCAGCAATTCCGCCGCGACGATGCCGAGAGTCGACAGGACCGGAACCAGCGCATTCACAAACATGTGGCGATAGAGGACACGCGCATCGGAGGCTCCTTTGCTTTTGGCGGTGCGCACGTAATCCAGCCCGGTTTGAGAGACCAGCGAACTGCGCAAGAAACCGGCCACCATCGCCGACCGCGGCAGCCCGAGTGCAAGCCCGGGCACCATCAGACTGGACAGAAAAGGGAAAAAGCCTTCGCGGTAATCGCGATACCCCCGCACATCGACCCACTGCAGGACAAGGCTGAAGAGCAGAATCAGAAGAATCCCCATGAAAAAGGGCGGGACGGCCAGATTGATCTGGCAGAATCCCTGGATGATCCGGTCACCGGCAGTGCCTCGCCAGCGGGCGGACACCAGCCCCAGCAAGAAGCCCAGAGCCAGGGTGAACAGCAACCCGACCCCTGCCAGGGCCAAGGTGACCGGGAGACGTTCCGCAATCATGTCCACGATAGGCCGGTTATAACGCAGCGAATCACCCGGATTGCCGGTCACAAGGCCGTACATCCACCGGCCGAACCGTTCCGCCGGCGGTCGATCGAGTCCCATACGGGAGCGCAACGCCTCCACCTGTGCATCGGAGGCGTTGATCCCTGCGATCAGGCGCGCCGGATCGCCGGGGATCACCTGGAAGGCAAGAAAGGTCATCACGGACACCAGCAAGAGTGTCGTGATCAGCTGCAGGAATTTTTTGCCGGCAAAAGCCATGACTCCTCCTCGGGTAGACAGACGGGTGTCAGTCGAGCCGGTAGACGCCGGCGAGATCCTGTGCGTAGATTTTGTAGGTTTCGTATCCACCGATCTGTTTGCTGACGGCCACCATCGTGACTGGATCCTGCAGGAAGACCGAGGCGGCATCGTCCGACAGAATGGCCTGGAGCTGCTTGTAGCCGTCGATGCGTTCCTGCGGGTCGGTCAGTGGCTGGATCTGCGCGAACAAGGTGTCGTAGGCTTGGCTGGCATAATTGAGAAAGTTGCCTCCGGCGTCCGAGACGTAGCGCGACATGACGTCTTTTGGCGTAAATTCAGAGGTCAGGGCAATCACAGTTGTGTCGTAGTCGCGTCCCTTGTACACCACTTCCAGCCAGGTGCCCCAGTCCACCTGCTCGATGGTCGCGCGGATGCCGACCGCTTTGAGCTGGTCGGCCAATACGACCGCGGTGTTGACGTGGTAGCCGTAGTTGGACGGAACCGTGATGGTGGTTTCAAATCCGTCCGGATAGCCCGCTTCGTCCAGCAGCGTCCGTGCCGTCTCGAGGTCCTGGTCGAACCGGCCGTCCAAATCGGGGTTGTGATAGACCCCCATGGCCGGAGACATCGCACTGGACAGTTTTGTGCCGTATCCCTCGTTGGTCAGATCGAGCAGTCCCTGCCGGTCGATGGCAAGGTTCATGGCCTTGCGGACTCGGATATCGTCGTAAGGTGCCCGGCTGTTGTTGAGCGCGAGCAGCTGCACCATGTTTTTGATGTCTTCGCGCGCTTCATAACGGTCGGCGATTTCTCCCGCGCGCTCGAAGGAGAGATAGGGGAAGATGTCGATCGAACCCGCTTTGAGCTCGAGAAACGCGGCGTCCGTGTCGGCCGAAATCCGGAACTCGACCCGATCCAGATAGGGTCGGCCGGAGACCCAATAATCCGGGTTGCGGGTCAGGACCACTTGCTGTCCGATCTCGTAAGATTCAAAGCGGAACGGTCCGGTGCCGATCGGGTTCGTATCCAGATCTTCCGACCCGGCGGGCACGATCGGACAGCCCATAAAGGGCAGCAACTCGACATCCGGAGCTGTCAGGCGGACGACGATCGTGCGGGAGTCGGACGCGATTACGGAGGCGATCCCCTCCAGACCGGTGACGATGCTGTCGTCCGCCATCGCCTGTTCAAACGAATAGACCACATCTTCGGCAGTCAGTTCCTTGTCGTTGTGAAACCGCACGCCGCCGCGCAGCACAAAGGTATAGCTCATGGCATCCGGGGTCATGCTGAAAGATTCCGCAAGCGCGGGCTGCATCGTACCGGACGCGTCGCTTTTGTACAATCCTTCAAAAACGTTGAAGAGGATCTCCCGGTCTCCGGCTGCCTGCGCCAGAAAGGGGTTGAGGTGTCCGGGTTCCTGCTGGATGCCGACCACAACGGTACCGCCGTACCGGGGCCCTCCCGATGCGGTGGGAGGAGTCGTGGGTCCGGGTGTGGAACCGACACAGCCGGACAAAAGCGCGGTACCGGCTACCAGTGCCAGCAGCAGGCTTGTCATCCGAAAAATGATTGATTTCTTTGTGTTCATACGGGCCTCCTGGTCCTATAGACCGCGGTCATGCCGAGTGGTGCTGTTGAAAACGTATGTTACCACCAATCATCCCTTTTTTAAACTAGAGACGCAGGCGCGGAGGGGATTGAAAAGGGGAGATCAGCCCTACGGCCGATCTCCCCTGATCCGGTTGCACCGCTTCGGGAAAGGCGGCTAGCGGACCATCCTCCGGTTGGCATTCTTCATGGTCAACGTGTTGGCTTCGAGCCATGTGTGGGTCTTTTGCTGTTCGATGGGTCGCCGGATCTTGAGGGTGGTGGTTTTTACCAGCTCCTCCTCGGTCAGCAAGAAGTACTTGATCGCCTTGTAGGCGGGCATTTTCTGGTTGACCTCGCGGATTCGGGCAGAGACCCAATCCGCTATCTCCTCGTCGGACGTGCCGGCCTCGGGAGGGAGATCTTCCCGCGACAGGACCAGTTTGGCACAGATGTCGACGGTTTCCCGCGCGCTCTGGTCGCCCCATACAATCGACTCTTTCACACCCGGAATGTGGTCGAGCAGGAATTCGATTTCCTCCGGGAATGCTTTTTTCCCGTTGGTCAGGACGATCATGGACTTCATCCGGCCGGTGATATGCACGCAACCCTTCTTGTCGAGATACCCGATGTCGCCCGACCGGAACCATCCGTCGGACTGCAGCACTTCGGCGGTGTCCTCCGGATTCTGATAGTACCCGAGCATGACGTTCGGGCCTTTGATCAGGATTTCCCCGAAAGCCTGCGCTCCGGGTTCGGTTTCCTCGGTGTCGATGGCGATTTCGACATCCGGAATCGGCTGGCCGACGCTTCCGAACGCGTTGACAAAACGGTTGCCGCAACAGGCGACCGGCGAAGTCTCGGTCAACCCGTATCCGCAGAAAAAGTCGATGCCGATGCCGTCGAAGAAGCGGACAACCTCTTCATCGAGCGCGGCAGCACCCGAAACGCACAAGTTGATGTTGCCGCCCAGCGCTTCGTGGATCTGGTGGAACACCTTGCGGCGGATGTCGATGCCGACTTTTCGTAACAAGCCGGTCACCCGGAGCATGTGTTTGACCAGGTTCTCTTTGCCGGATTTTTCCAGATTCTTGCGGATTTGCCGGTAGATGTTCTCAAACAGAAGGAGAACACCCAGCATGACGTTGATCTTCCATTCTTTGAGATTGTCGGTCAGGTAGCGCAAGCCGTCCGTAAAGCAGATGGTGGCACCATAATACGTCATGATATACACACCGACGGTGTTTTCAAACGTGTGGTGCAGCGGAAGGATCGAGATATATCGGTCGCCCCGGCCGATCTCCAGTACGCGGACCGAAGAGTATACGTTGGCGCAGATGTTGCGGTGGTTAAGCATGACCCCTTTGCTGTTGGCGGTGGTGCCGGAAGTGAACAGCAGGGAGCACATTTCCTCCGGATCAATCTTGGCGTCCACAAACGAACGGTCGCCCGCCGCGACCAGCGCGCGTCCCTGTTCGATCAATGCGTCCATGCCGACAAACCGCGGATCGTCTGGCATCGGTGCCTCGAGACGCTCCGGATCCATGCAGATGAAGTGCCGTACTCCGGAGAGTTCGCGCGCGACCGCCTCGGCGGCCGGGAGGTGACGTGGATGAAAAATGAAAGCCGCCGCCTGCCCGCGGCGCGTCAGATTGACGACTTCGGTGTCGGGCAGCTGCCGGTCGAGCGGGACCGAGATGCCCACCCCTCCGACGACCGCATGGTGCGCGACAACCCACTCGTAGCTGTTAGCGCCGACAATCACGATGTGGCTTTTACCCAGACCCATCGCAAGCAACTGGGTGCCCAGCGCTTCGACATCCGTCAACAGGCGCCGGTAGGAGCGGGACTGAACCTCGCCTTTGGGGACTCTGCGGAACAGGTAGGCGTCCTGGTCCCCGAACTTTTCCGCCGCGTACTGCAGGTGCTTTTTGAGGTCCGGTAGCCGGACCCTGTCGGTGAATCGTTCGATGCCTTTGAACGTCTGCATGAGGGCCTCCTTGCGTTTAGTTTGACTATCAAAGCATCTCGATTGTAACATGCGCACTGAACCGGTGCAACATTTGCATGTAAAATGTGTTTTCAAGACAAAGGAGGCGGATTTTTATGAAGAAAGTTACGTTGTTCGTATTGCGGGGATGCCCTTATTGTGTGCGTATGCTGCGCAAAATCGACACTTTGCTCGAAGCGAACCCGGAGTTGCGCGAGGTTCCGCTGGAGATCGTTGACGAGAGCAAGCATCGCGATTTTGCCCGCCGTCATGATTACTTTTATGTTCCCGCGTTTTATGTGGACGGGGAGAAGCAATATGAAGAGGGCGTCCTGCACGCCGATCTCGAAGATATCTTTCGTTCTGCAGCTGAACGGACTTCTGCCTAAACGTAAAGTGCACCTATAAGGTAATAAGGGGGCGGAAGGCTTTTCGCCCGCCGCCCCGTCAATGTCGCGCAACCCTTGCCGATCCGATGTCCATCCGTTCACGAAAACCGTCCGTCATGCTTTGTAAACCATGACCCAAGCTGGAGTTGGACTGGGTTTTTCAGTTTTTCCGTTCGGTTTGACTGTCAGTAATCAACCTCGGCTTCCGAACTGTCTCCGGTTCCCTGCCGGAGGGACCAAATCCTACAAAAAGAGGTCGGACGATAACGTGGGAGTGGTTTGGAATGGTTCCCTTCCATTGCTGGTTTTCGTGCGTCTCGGGGCCGGTTCCTGTTGCGCCGCATGCCTGTTCTTTCCCTGTCTTCATTATATAGCCGCAGCAAAGAAAAGACCTGTGCCAAACCGTAGAATATGACCGGCGCGCATCCGGCGTTTTGGAGAATTATGCCGCGCAGGGCTTCGCGATCCGGGGCGGAACAACCGGAATATGTTACAATGTCATTGTTGCGGCTATGCCGCCTTTTTTTGCATCCCGGAGGCCGGCGTGTCCGGAGTCGCGGGGAGAGCAGGAGGATCCGCTGTATGGAACCCATCACGCTCAAGGAAATCGCCGAGGCAACCGCAGGTCGTCTCGTTTGCGGAGATCCATCCTCCACCATCGCGACGGTGTCGACCGACAGTCGGTCCGTCTCACAAGGATCTCTTTTCATTCCAATCGTAGGTGTACGCTTTGATGCGCACGCCTTTATCCTGCAGGCACTCCAGTCCGGTGCGGCCGCGACCCTTTCCGCCCGGACAGCCGACGCTTCGCCTCCCCGGGACGGGGAGAAGGGCTGGATCGAGGTGGAGGATACTCTGGTTGCCATGCAGCAGCTCTCCGCCTGGTATCGTTCCCGATTTGACATCCCGGTGGTCGGCGTGACCGGTAGCGTGGGGAAAACCAGCACCAAAGAGATGGTCGCGGACGCACTGTCTCCCGTCTTTTCCGTCCTTCGCACAAAAGGAAACTTCAACAATGAAATCGGGATGCCGGCGACATTGCTGTGTCTCGAGCGGTCTCATTCCGCCGCGGTGATCGAGATGGGGACTTCGAGTCCCGGAGAAATTCCTTTGCTTTCGACTCTTGCCTGCCCGACCCATGCGGTCGTGACCAACATCGGCATTTCCCATATTGAATTTTTTGGGAGCCGCGAAGCGATCCGTGAAGAGAAACTCGGCATCGCACAAGGGTTCCCGCAAGGCGGCGGAAAACTGTTCCTGAACGGAGACGACCCGCTGCTCGCGGCGATGCGCGGCAAGACCCGGGTTCCGACTGTTTGGTTCGGAACCGATTCCTGGTGTACCTATCGAGCGGAAGAGGTGAACGTCGGGGAGGGGCAGACCACCTTTACCCTGGTCCATCCCCGCGGGCGCACCCCCGTGCGTCTTCCGGTCCTCGGGATGCACCATGTCCGCAACGCGCTGGCGGCCGCCGCGGTGGCGGACGACCTGGGCGTCGATCCCGATACCGCTGCGCGCGGGATGCGCGATTATCACGGCGCTTCGCTGCGGCAACAGCTCCGGGAGGGCAATGGGATCCATGTGATCGACGACTCTTACAATGCGAGTCCGGATTCGGTGCGCAGCGGATTGGAAGCGTTGATGGCCTTTCATGCCGACGGCCGGCATGTCGCGGTACTCGCAGACATGTATGAGCTGGGATCCCTTGCGAAAGCGGCCCACGAAGAGGCGGGACGGTTGGCTGTGGAACACGGAGTAGACATGCTGATTGCGATCGGCAACATGTCGGAATGGATCCTGGCTGGCGCGAAGGAATCCGTTGCGGCGGGTAGAGGTCGGGATGGGATACGTCTTTCCGCCTGCGCTACGTTACAAGACGCGTATGTGCGTCTGACACGGGATCTCGCCCGGGGGGATGTCGTTTTGGTCAAGGGCTCCCGTGGGATACACGCGGATCGACTGGCCCGCGCTCTTGTAGAGGAGAACGAAAGCACTCTATCGGAAAACTAGGGGAGGCGGCTGCCACACAGTCGAACGCCTCGAGATTGCATATCAGGAGGGTCGGCGTTCATAGGCCAGCCGGACAATCCGGTCGCACAGCTCGACATATCCGATCCCCACGGCGGCGGCTTCCTGGGGGATCAAGCTGGCGGGTGTCATTCCGGGCAGCGTGTTGGCCTCAAGGCAGTGAAATCCGTCCGCGTCCAGCAAGTAATCGACCCGGTAGTAATCTCCCAGACGCAACAGCGCCCCGACCTGCAGGGCGGATGACTGTATCGCGGTCGCGACCGGCTCGGAAAGTTCCGCCGGGCAGGTTTCAATGACGCGTCCGATCTGGTATTTGTTTGCGTAATCGTAAAAACCTTCGACCGGTGCGATTTCGATGACCGGCAGGACGGTTCCCCCCAGCACGCCGACGGAAAACTCGCGTCCGGTGATCTTTTGCTCCACCATCACACGATTCTCGAAGCGCAGTGCCGCACGAACCGCGTCCTGGAGTTCTTCCGGTCGGTTGACCATGACGACCCCGATGCTCGATCCGTTGCTGCAGGGCTTGACGACGCAGGGGAATCCGATTTTTTCTGTCTTGGAGAGGATCGTCGTGTCATCGTCTCCTTGTTCCAGTACCGCCCATTCCGGGGTCGGCACGCCGGTGGCCCGCATCAAAATCTTGGAGACGTCTTTGTCCATCGCGAGCAGACACCCCGCATAGCCGGTTCCGGTGAAACGGATGCCCATGACTTCGAGAGTGGCCTGGATCATCCCGTTTTCGCCCATTCCCCCGTGCAGTCCGAGGAACACCAAGTCCGCCGCGCGGCACAGATCCAGCACGTGCGGGCCGATCAACGCATCCCCGTTGCCAGAAGACTGGCGCAACGCGTCCAGATCGGGTTCTTGCTCCGGTATCACATAGGTGTAGGGAGGAGCTTCCTGCTCCAATGGAAATACGAAGTCTGAAGATATGTCCGGCTCCGGTCCGTCCCATCCGGTATACACATCAATCAGGACGACCCGGTGACCCGCTTTGCGCAGGGCATTGGCGATCTGGCTGCCCGAAGACATCGAGACGTCGCGTTCATGACTCAGGCCGCCGGCCAGGACAACGATTTTCATGGGAACCTCCACGTGTTTGATTCATGTGGATTTTATCACTTTGCACTGTGCGGGTGAACCCGGATCTTGTGTGGAATTCTTATCCCTTCCGATCCAGCAGTTCTTTGAGATCACGGATCTCTTTGGGCGTCAACTCCCTGACCTGTCCGGGTTTCAGGTTGCCGAGTGTGATGTTCATGATCCGGATGCGCTCGAGGTCGGCCACTCTGTATCCCAACTGTTCGCACATCCGGCGGATCTGGCGGTTCAGCCCCTGGCGTAGCACGATCCGGAACGCGTCCTGCCCGGTGCGGGTCACACGGCAGGGGAGTGTGCGGGTGTCGAGGATGGGGACTCCAGCCGCCATCGCATGCAAAAAATCGTCGTCGTACGGGCGGTCCACCCGGACTTTGTATTCCTTTTCGTGCGCGTTTGCGGCGCGCAGGATGGGGTTGACGATGCTGCCGTCGCTGGTCAGCAACAGCAATCCACGGGAATCCCGGTCCAGCCGTCCGATCGGAAAGATCCGCCCGGGATGCCCCAGAAAATCGATCACATTGTCGTTGACCCGCCGGTCGGTGGTGCAGATGATGCCGACCGGCTTGTTGAGCGCGAGGATCGCCGGCGGATCCGGTGTCGGGATCGGGCGGCCGTCGACCGTGATTTCGTCGGAGGATGCCACCCGGTCTCCGGGCTTGGCGGGTCGTCCACGGACGGTCACGCGGCCCGCGGCGATCCACTGGTCCGCCTCGCGTCGCGAACACAGCCCGCTTCGCGCGATCATCTGATTCACCCGGGATCCTTGCATGGGGGTCTGTTCCATATCGTGTTCCGTCATTCTGCTTCCTCCGTCTTCGCCAGGGCGAGCGTGAACCGGAATGCGGTCCCGCGCCCGGGCGTGCTTTCTACGATGATCTCTTCTCCCAGTGCATCCAGGATTTCCCGGGCGATCGAGAGGCCCAGGCCGGTGCCGGAGGTGGGACGCCTGGACTTGTCTGCCTTGTAAAACCGTTCAAACACATGCGGCAGGTCTTCTGCCGCGATACCGATGCCGGTGTCCTCCACCCGGATCCATGCTTTCCCGGTTGCGGTTTCCAGACCGCTGTCCAGCGTGATGCATCCACCGGACGGGGTATATTTGACCGCGTTGTCGAGCAGGATGAAAAGGATCTGCTCGATGCGGTCGAGATTGGTGTGCACCATGGCGTCCGGCCGATCGCGGTAAGGCGTCGCCAGCCGGATATCCGCTTCCTCCGCCACGCCTCCGTATTTGGCCGCCACGTCCTCCAGCAGCGAACGCAAAGACACACCGGTTTTGTTCATCGACACCGTGCCGGCCTGGAGCCGGGACAGTTCCAGCATGTCGTTGATCAGGCGGGTCAGGCGGGTAATCTCGCTCAGCAGCATGCTGTAATACCTTCTCCGGTCGGGTTCCGACTCCACCATCCCGTCCGCGAGCGGTTCGACCAGCGCACGCATCGCCGTCAACGGGGTGCGCATTTCGTGGGAGACGTTGGCGACATAATCCCGCCGCGTCTGTTCGAGCCGCTGAGATTCGGTGATGTCGCGGAACAACCCGACCGCGCCCGCAGTGGTGCCGTCCTCGTCCAGTATGGGGGTCACCGCCGCACGAATCGACTGCCCGTCCGCCAAAAGGTTGCGGGAAAGCGAGATATTTTCCCGCACCGAACGGTCGAAATCCGACCAGATCGAAAGATCTGGAATCACGGCATCGCGCGCGGAGCCTTCGCCGGCGGCGGTCCCGAATATCCGGCGGATGGCCGGATTGACATGGGTGACAGCCCCGAGTCGGTCGACCGCGACGATGCCTTCCGCCAAACCGTCCAGCACCTGGCGGAGACGCGTACGCTCCAGTGACAAGGCCGCGATGCTGACGGACAGGTTGTCCGCCAGATTGTCAAAGGCGGCTGCCAGTTCCCCGAATTCACCCCGGTATCTGCGGCCAGCCCGGATGCGGAAGTTGCCGTTGGACATCGCGTTGGCGACGTTCTTGATTTCATGCAGCGGGCTGAGCAG
>JAAYKS010000342.1 GCA_012522285.1 Clostridiaceae bacterium
AATGTGTAGAAGAACGGGCTATGCCCGTTCTTCAAGGGCTACGGTTCGTCTACGAACCGTAGCCCACTGATAACCCATGCTGCCACTTCGCTCAGTGCGGGATGGATGACCATCGATTCATAGATCGGGCTGATCGTGCCGGCCTCTATGCAGTGATGTACGGCATCGGTCAGTTGACGTCTGGCTGCATGGCCGTGCTCCGGGGGTGGCGGCAGGGTACATGAGAAGCCCGCGTTCATCAGATACACAAATGGCTGGATCAGGATCGCCGCGTTCGGACCGATGATGTGCACGCCGAGAATACGCAGGTTTTCGTCCGCGATCAGTTTGACAAATCCGTCATCGGCGTCGTCAGGTTCGTATCCCATCGCATATCCCTTGGAAACTTCGGAATAATGGTTGTACCCGACCAGAAGGCGGCCACCCTTTTCGCGTGCCTGCGCCTCCGTCATCCCTACGTGGGCAATCTGCGGATGGGTGAAGATGGCCCAGGGCACCGCGTCGTAGTGGACCTGTTTCCGTTCCGGGTCCCCGGCGGGGCGGAATAGATTGCCGGCCAACACGTCGGCCGCGTAGTTTGCTTTGTGCCGGAACTGGTACTTTCCGTTGATGTCGCCTAGCGCCCAGATGCCGGGGACATTGGTCTGGAGATAGGCGTCGGTGTGGATCCATCCGCGGGGGCCGACTTCGACACCCGTCTTCTCGACCGCCAGGCGATCGGCGTTGGAACGGACACCGGTCGACACCAAAATCTCTTCACAGGCCAGTTCCCGCGTAGCTCCGGAAACCTCATCCCGCACGACCACCACTTTGCCGCCGTCTTTGCCGGGCCGCGCGGAAATCGCCCGGTGACCGGTCAGCACATCGATCCCGCTGGCGCGGAATTGCCGCTCCAGCATGTGACTGACCTCTTCCTCTTCATTCACCGCCAATCGGGGCAGCATTTCGACCACTGTCACTTGGGTGCCGAAGGCGGAGAAAATATGCGCAAATTCACAGCCGATCGCGCCACCGCCGAGAATCACGAGTGATTTCCATGGCTTGTCCGGAAACTTCTCGCCGAAAAAGGTCTCGGATACGACATAACCTGCCTGCTCCAACCCTTCGATCGGAGGAATCGCCGACCGGGCGCCGGGCGCCAGGATGAACCGTTTGGCGCGAAACGGTTCCATTTCCGAGCCGTCCCGCGCGGTGACACGCATTGCGAAAGGCCCCGTAAAAGTACCGGTCCCTTTGAGTACGGTCAAACCGGGAACACCGGTCAGGCTTTTTTCTATGTTTGCCGATTCGTCGATTTTCGCCCACATGCGATTTGCGATCGTCGACCAGTCCATCCCCACAAGCTGGAAATCCAGACCGATTCGGGCGGCATGCGCGGTCTCCCGGATCAGGTCGGCAGGATGGACCAGGATCTTCGATGGGATGCATCCGCGGGTCAGACAGGTGCCGCCGAATTTGCCCTCCTCCACCAGCACACAGGTCAATCCCCGGTTGAGTGCAACCTCGATCAGCGACAGTCCGACGCCGCTACCGATGACGGCCAGATCGAATTCTTTCATGGTGTGTGCCTCCTTGTGCGATATGGTACGGTAAAAGGACGAAAGTCTTTGATTTCATTGTAGGGGAACGGAATCGCAGGAGCAAATAAATGGGGACGCGTTGATGGGATTATGGCATCCAGAAGCATTCCAGGGGACCTGTAAGCGGCGCAACTATTTTGAGGGCTGGTACTACAAACTGGTCAATCGCGACCGGAGCCGTTCGATCGCCCTGATTCCAGGTATTGCATTGGGCGATCGCAAAGAACAAGCCCATGCTTTTCTCCAGGCGGTCGATGCACAGCGGGGAATCGTGGCGTATCTGCGGTATCCGCTGTCGATGTTTCGCGCGGACCGGCGCCGGGTCGATGTGAAGGTCGGAGACAGTCACTTTCACGTGGAAGGCCTTGCGGTGGATTATCGAGACGAAAAACATGAACTGCGCGGAGAGATCCGCTTTTCGGACATCGAGCCCTATCCGGTCGGCGGATTCCACCGGGGGATCATGGGACCGTTCAATTTTGTTCCTTTCATGGAATGTCGCCATGGGGTGGTGAATCTTCGGCATCGACTGGAGGGGCAGATTTTCTTCGACGGAGAGACAATTGACTTCTCGGACGGAGAGGGATACCTCGAGAAAGATTGGGGACGTTCATTTCCTTCTGCGTGGATTTGGCTGCAGGCCGGCCACTTTGCGCAAGAGGGAGCGTCTTTCATGTTTTCCGTGGCGCAGATCCCCTGGTTGGGGCGGCGCTTCACCGGGTTGCTGTGTTTTTTGAAGACACAGGATCGTTTTGTGAGGATCGCAACCTACAATGGGGCCAAAATGGAACGACTGGATGTCACCGCAGACCGTGTGGAGGCAAGAATCCGCCACCCGCGCGGGCAGCTCGACATGGAGGCGGTACTGTCTCCGGGCAATGTGTTGCGCGCTCCCAAGAACGGGGTCATGACCGACACGATCGAGGAAACGCTGGAGGCCGTGGTGACGATCCGGTTGACAGATCGGGCGGGACATATCTGGTTTGAAGGGGTTAGTGGCCACACTGGCATGGAGATTTCCGACGGGGCAAGCCGGATCGCGGTGCCACCGGTCTGACCCGCCGGTTGTCCATGCTCTCTCTTCAGTAGCGGAGCAGCGCCGCGCAGCCGACGCCAGCCGGCATTTCGGCTTCTTCGGTCAAGAACACGTCCCCTCCCTGGTGGAATACATAAGCGGCAGCCAGTTCATACAGATCATCGGACACTGCGTCTTCGCGTTCCTCAGAGGCCGGATCGACCTTCTCGGTGACCGGGTCAAAGGTGCCTGGCGCAGATTGGCCATCGACGAGAAACAGTGTCTCAACCCGCCCCTGCGCCGCCGCAGGCAGGATCCGGAGGATCCCCTCGAGCATACGGCTGGTTCCGGACATCGCCTCCCACTGCGCAAAAGCGCGCGTACGTGACTTTTCAAAGAGCGGGCGTACGATTTCCCAGGCTTCGGACAGCATGCGGTCCGGCTTGAGGGTGTCGGGGGACCCGGAGACATTGCGCTCCATCAGGGGGCCATATTTGGATACGTTCCGGAACATCGGAAGGAGGTAGTCGACACATACCAGCACGAGTGGGGCGCGGTCCCGCGCAATCTGACGTCCGACCGCGAGATCCACTTCCCTCAGATACTCCTCGATCCGGGCCTTGTCCAGCTCCTTGATCGGATTGAATCCTTTGGCGGCGCCACCGGTTTTTGCTGCGGAGGTGTGGTGCTGGTACACCCGCTCATCCTCATAGGTGGACAGGATTTCCTTAAGGGAAGCGGGGAGTCCGGGGACTTTGCGTTCGACCAGTGTACGGCGAGTACAGTCGTACAGCCGGGATTCCGACAGACTGATCGGCAGGAGGTGGAACATCCCATCCCCGTTGACAAGTGGAATGAGCGGCCGGATGCGAAAACGGTCCGATACGGTGACCGATTCTTCGACCGCAAAAGGGAGCTGAAAGGACCGCAGTCCGTCCGCATGCAGGAACAAGGCCAGCCCGTTGTCCCGGTATTCCCAGAAAATTGCGTTTTCGACAAGCTCCGCCACCGGTTCCAACAGCGTCCGGATTTGGGCGGTTCGAAGGCCCCGTTCGTGCAGGAGGTCTTCCGCTTGTTTCAGCAGATTTTTGAGCCGGGTGGCGGACTGGCGGGTTTCGGTTCCCATGCGATGGGCGGGCAGATAAAACGACAAGCTGGGAAACGCGCGGAATTCCATGATATCCTTGAGGTCTTCACGGGTGAAAAGATCCATTCTCATCATCTCCTTTGCCAGAAGGTAAAGTCGGTCGTCCACAGGGGACGGCAAACGGCCCCGCCCGTTTGGTGGGGCGGCGGAGGAGGCTTAAGGCCGCAGATGATTTGGCGTCTGCGTGCCGGTTCTCCAAAACCCGGGAGATACTTTCATGGTATAACGGAATGACTGGTTGGACAAGCACGGGGTCAGGGAGGTGTCGCAGATGAAGAGTCGACGGGAGCCGCAATTGCATCTTTCCATTTACATCCGGCCGGAAGCCGACCGCCAGGAATTGGACTTTGTCCGGCAACTGGGTGTGACACACGTGTATACCTGGGTACGGGACGACCAGATCCAGGTTCCGGCACTGCGTTCACTGCGGGAGCAGGTCGAGGATGCCGGACTGGTCTTGTACAATGTCGGTCACTTTGGCATCGCGAAAAACGACCGGATCCATCTGGCGTTGCCCGGGCGGGAGGAGGCGTTCGACCGATTCCGCCTTTTTGTCCATGCGCTGGGAGAAGCCGGCATCCATTTGACCACCTTTACCTGGGAGCCAACCCAGGTCTGGAGCACCGGCGTTGCTCCGCGCGACGAGGCAAGGAGTGCCCTTGCGCGGTTTGTCGATATGGAGGAAGTCGCGTCGCGGCCGTTTACGCATGGGCGGGCGTACACACGGGAGGAAATCTGGGACAACTATACCTGGTTTATCACCCGTATCCTGCCCGAAGCGGAGACTGCCGGCGTCCGGCTGGCACTTCATCCCAACGATCCACCCGCACCGGTGTATGGCGGGGTTCCCAGCCTGATCCACAGCGCGGCGGATTTCCGACGCGCGTTTGAGACCGCCGGAGGACATGCCTCGCTCGGGATGGAATTTTGCACCGGCTGTTGGCTGGAAGGCGGCGCGGCCTTTGGAAATGTGCTCGAGAATCTGCGGGAATTCATTGAAGCCCGCCGGGTCCGGATCGTTCATTTCCGAAATGTGAGCGCTCCGATGCCGCGCTTTTCCGAGACCTTTCTGGACAACGGATACATGGATATGTACAAAATCATGCGGTTGCTGGTGAATAGCGGATACGACGGCACCGTTACGCTGGATCACACCCCGAATTTCCCCGCTGCCTACAACACGGGGACCGGCACCGCGTATGCGATCGGATACATGCGGGCGCTGCTGCAGCGAGCGCTGGAAGATACCGCGACCTAGGACGCGCACCGGCAGGGAGATCCGCACGGACTCTGCTTGGCGGCATAGGAGCTGGAACAAATGACCAAACCTTGGATCGGATGCATCCTGGAAAACATCGAGGGCAGCTACAGCCGCAACGTATGGCTTACGCTTCGGAAAGCCGCGGAAGAGGCGGACTGTAATCTGCGCGTGTTCGAAGGTCGCCGGTTGCTGGCCCGCGGGAACGATCGGCGTCACAATGCGATCTATCGCCTCGCCGAGCACTTCCGTCCCGCCGGCTGGCTGATCATGGGCTCCACGATTGGCAGTTATGTCACGCCGGAAGAGTATCAGGACTTTTGCGACCGATTTGCCGCAGGTGCTCCCGTCGTGTCGCTTGGGCTGGAGCACCCGGGAGTGACCAGCGTGCTGCTGGATGGCGGACAGGGGATGCGCCGGCTGATGGAACACTTGATCCGGACTCACGGCTATCGGCGAATCGCCTTTGTCAAGGGTCCCGCCGGCAGCATCGAGGCCAGCGACCGCTACCAGTTATTTCTGTCTCAGATGGCCGCCCATCGGGTGCCGGTGGAGGAATCCCTGGTGTTTGACGGCAACTTTGCCGGTATCGATGGATATGAAGCGTACCGGAAACTTTATGAATCCGGGGCTTCCTGTGATTGTGTGGTCTGCGCAAACGACGACACCGCGCTCGGGGCTTACCATTTTGTGCGCGCACTCAAACGCAAAGGGATCCGGCCGCCGACTGAGCACATCACGGGATTTGACGACTCGCGCGCCACTCGTGCTCACACACCGGCCTTGACCACGATCGCCCAGCCGATGGAGCGTATGGTCGAGCGGGCGTTGCGGATTTTACTCGACCCCAACCGCCCTGCAAAGCCCGGTGAGCGCATCGTGTTTCCGACCGAGCTGATTGTACGAGAATCCTGCGGCTGCCGCTACCTGGTCGGCACCGAATCGGCGGAAGAAATGTACACCCGGCCGGTTTCCCAATTTACCATCCATCAGACCATGCAAACCTACGCGCTCCCCGATCTGTTTGAGGAGTTGGATCGGCTGTTGCCCCAACTTGGCATCAAATCCTGCTTTATCGTTCGATTCGACCGGACCGGCTCGGGTACCGATGCCCGGGAGATCCCCGCCCGTTCCGAGCTTTTGTTCGCGTATGCGGGCGGATTTCGTCACCCCTTGCCGGAGACATCTTTTTTTTCGACCGGCCATTTGCTGCCCGACCCGTTTCTCACCTACCCGGAACGGGTGACCGATGTCGTGAAACCGCTGTTTTTCCGAGACGAGCAATACGGATATGTGATCTTCGAAGCGCAGGACGACGAGTCCGTTCATTTTGAAGAGTTGCGCGGACAGATCGCGGATTCGTTGATGTTTGCCTTGCTGATGGGGCGACAAAAAGAAGTGGAAGCCGATCTCGCCCATACCATCGTCGCATTGAGGGAGAGCAACCGGAATCTGGAGGCTGCTTCCACAATAGACGCTTTGACCGGGCTGCTCAACCGGCAAGGGTTCGTCGAGGCAGTGGAACGAAGCCTCCAAGCGGATTCCCCGGATTTTCAGGCCGGAGTGCTCTGCTACTTTGACATCGACCGGCTCAAAGAGATCAATCAGCAAGCCGGATATCCGGCGGGCGACCGCGTGATTCAGGCGGCGGCCACCCTTTTGCGCAATGTATTTCCCGGCGATGCCGTAATCGGTCGATTTTGCGGAGATGAGTTTGCCGTGTTGGTCAAAGATACAGACATCGGCCAGTGTGATTTCTTGCGTGAGGCAGTCGAGCGCGGTGCGGCCGCCTTCTCCTCGGAAACCGGACTTGCGCTCCGTCTGCACCTTGGTTGTGCGGCTGTCACATGCAGACCGGACATCGATGCCGAAGCAGTCATCCGGGAAGCGGATGCGGATCTGTACCGGCGCAAACGGCAGGAAGGAACGGAGTCAGCCCAATAGCCCGTGCCGATAGTTACGGAGATTTCCGGGCCATCCGTTATGCTGTATTTGTACGGCTTATGAGTTCCGCATTGCGCGGGGAGGAAAGATATGTTCCGCCGTCTTTTGAGGGGCCGCGGGTCGATGGTGGCGATCGTCCTGGCGGCGGTCGCCGTTTTGTCTTTTGTTTTGTTTTTCCCGGACGCGCTGCGTTCGGATCGCACACAGGAGGATCGCAGTATGTCCCAACAAACATTGCCCGACAACCCAAACACTCGCATCGACTTCAGCCGATCGACATTGCGCGATATCTGGCTGGCCGGAGGCTGTTTCTGGGGGACTGAAGCGTATCTTGCCCGGATTCCCGGCGTTGCGGACGCCACTGTGGGTTATGCGAACGGAACGACAGACAACCCCACCTATGAAGATGTCTGTTACCGCAATACGAGGCATGCGGAGACCGTCCACGTGCGATACGATCCGGCCGTACTCCCTTTGGGAAGTCTTCTGGATCACTTTTTCTCGATCATCGATCCCACCGTGCTGAACCGACAGGGAAACGACCGGGGGACGCAGTACCGGACCGGCATTTATTACCGCGAAGAAACGGATCTACCGGTGATTGAAGCTGCGGTTTCGCGGGCCGCCGCAACGGTTGACCGCCCGGTGGTCACCGAAGTGACGCCGCTCCGGCGTTACGATCTTGCCGAGGAATATCACCAGGACTACCTGGAGAAGAACCCGGGAGGGTACTGTCATGTCTCGTTCGACACCCTCCCCGAGTATGTCCCCGAGACTGCGCAATGGACACGGCCGGATGACGGGGTGATCCGGGAGCGGCTCACCGACGAGCAATACCGGGTGACGCAGGAAGGCGCTACCGAGCATCCGTTCACGGGGGCGTACGATGCATTTTACGAGCCTGGGATTTATGTGGACGTCGTGACGGGCGAACCGCTGTTCAGCTCGCGCGACAAGTACGATGCAGGATGCGGCTGGCCTAGCTTTACCCGTCCGATCGACCTTGCCAGAATCGAGGAGCACGCGGATCGGACCTACGGCATGCTTCGAACCGAGGTGAGAAGCGCGAGCGGGGACTCCCATCTTGGACATGTATTCACGGACGGTCCGGTAAGCGGAGAAGGACCGGCATCCGGGGAAGGGCTGCGGTATTGTATCAACAGCGCGGCGCTCCGGTTTGTTCCTTATGCGGAGATGGACGCGCAGGGATATGGCGCTTTCAAGACTCTTGTGATGCCGGAGGATAGCACACACCCCTAGGTGCTCCGCCTTTTTTACGGCGTTTCTCCTCGTATTGGCGGGTATCCGCGAGTCGAAGCAGTTCCTCCAGATCCTGATGCACGTCAGGATTGACGGTGGCGATTCCGAGTGAAAATTCGAGCTGATACGGTTTGCCCGACTGTTCGTTGTACTCCCGTGTAAATGTCTGGATGCGTTCCCGGACGGACGAGACGTTGTTCTCCGACAACTGTTTGGCGAGCACCACAAATTCGTCCCCACCCATACGGGCGATGATGTCGTCGCTGCGGAAGGCACGTTTGAGGATTGAAACGGTCGCCCGGATGGCTTGGTCCCCTTCCGAATGACCGTATTGGTCGTTGATCATTTTCATGTTGTCGATGTCCGCAAACAATAACAGAACCGACTCGGGGGTACGGTTGTTCAAGTCTACGACTTTCGTGGCTGATTCGAAGAACCCGCGCCGGTTGTAAACGCCGCTCAGCTCGTCTCGAACGGACAGACGGTTGAGCCGCCAGTTGAATTCCTGGAGTTCTTCGACAGCACCTGCCAGACGTGCTTCGATCTCGGACTGCTTGAGCAGCAGCAGCGCGACTTTGATCGTGTTGCTGATCTGTCCGCGGATCGGTTCATAATTGCGCGTATCCGTAGAGGTGGGTTCGAATACCATGTAACCGAGATGCTCGTTCTGGAAAAACAAAGGTTTGACGATCCAGGTAAATCGGCGGTCTTGCGGATAACACATGTCCGGGAGGAGATTGTCGGTTGAGAATGATATGGTCCGGTTGTGGAGCACATTACAGCCATCCTGGTGTGCAAACAGCAGTATAGCTTGGTCGGGAATTTGTTCCTGTTCCGGGTATGTGACCGGCTCGTCGTACTTGACGATAAAGCAGTCGCCGATTCCACAAAGCGGGAGCACTTCCGCGACCTGTTGATACAGTTCTTCGAGCGAAAATGTTTGCATCGTCTGATGGATCCGATAATTCCGAGTGGCCATGACGAAGAGGTCATCCGAAAAAAGAGATTCGGCGGTCGGCGGACATCCGCAGGATTCCCGGAATATCGGCTCAGCCGGAAAATAGAGAGTCTTGTCTTCCAGCCGCGCGTCCGGGTCCGCCAGGAGGCGAAAAGCTTCGTCCGCAATGCGCCCGAAAGGCTGGGCGATGGTGGTCAGGCTGGGCCGGCTGTTTTGGGCATTGCGGG
>JAAYKS010000343.1 GCA_012522285.1 Clostridiaceae bacterium
GAGACGCAAGGATTCGGACCGCTTTGCTGGCGTCGTGCCGGCCGGAACAAGCGTCGCCGGCAAACAATAGCACGTCCGCGCCGCTGTTCGCGACCGCCCGCAGGAGATCCGCGATGGACACCTGGTTGAGCCCGGCGTGAAGATCCGTAAGCAGGAGGACACGCAGCGCGTGTTCCCCTTCCCCGAGACGGGTATGCGTGGTCTCGGGATGGCGGGGCTCCCAGAGCGTGCGGACCAGCACTGCCAACACCACCCCGACGGGCAGTAGCCACAACAGATCGATCGGAAACCCGGCTGCCGTCATCACAACAACTCTCCGCCCGGACAGGTTGGAACCTTCGGTCGCTTTTTTGACTTCATGAAATCCCATTATAGAGGAGCTTGTGCAATCGTCAAACAGGGACTTCCTTGCGGCGCGCGGGGAATGGATACAGAGCGGCACTGTATTTTTTCCCATTCCTCATATAAGATAGAACAATCGCCGCCGCCGGCGTCATGGTCCCGGCAAATATAAAGGTACAGGAGGACTCGATATGCCGCCAAGAGGCGAATTCACGTACAAAATCGTCAAAGAACTGGGTGTGGTGCTGAGCACGAACCGATCCGGATGGAACCGGGAGATCAACCTCGTCAGCTGGAACGACGCACCGGCCAAGCTGGACATCCGGGACTGGGCTCCCGAGCATGACAAGATGGGCAAGGGACTCTCTCTCACAGCGGAAGAGGTCGCCATCCTCAAGGAATTCCTATCGGATTACGACCCCTATGCACACGAAACCTGATCGGATCCTCTCTTGCGCGTTCAGAGCAAGGTAGCGCGCAGTTCCTCCGCTGATTTGGGCGACAGCAGACCGGGCGGCACGTCCAGTACCGTGACCGCTCCGGTCCGGCCGTCCAGCCGCATCTGGTAGATCGCCCGTGCGTACGCCGTCAGCACGCTGGAGGTGAATTCCGGATTGCTGTCCAGGCGCAGAGAAAATTCTGCGACCTGCCGCGTTCCGTCCGATGTTTTTCCGTTCCGGATGACAAATCCTCCGTGGGGGAGCGCCGCGTGCTGCTCCGCCATTTCTGCGTGTGACACAAAGGTCACGTATGTGTCGTAGTCCGCAAAATAATGGGGCATCGTGACGATGGCCTGCCGGATCGTTTCGCGGTCCGCACCTTCTTCCGCCACTACAAAACATTCGCGAAGATGCTTTTCCCGTGTCGTCATGGCAGGCGGGTTGTCGCTCCGTGCGGCGGCCACTGCCTGTTCGACCGGTTGGGTGTATTGGCGCGCGTCCACCACTCCGGGAATGCGTCGAATCGCGTCGGAATGACCTTGACTGACCCCTCTGCCCCAGAAAGTGAAATCCTGACCGTCCGGCAGCACACTGCCGAACAGCACACGTGCGAGAGAAAACAAGCCGGGGTCCCACCCGGAGGACACCAAACTGAGATTGCCGCCCTGCCGTGCCGCCTCGTCCACTCGGCGGAAATACTCCGGGATTTTCGCATGGGTGTCGAAGCTGTCGACCGTATTGAA
>JAAYKS010000344.1 GCA_012522285.1 Clostridiaceae bacterium
AGATGATCTACGAAGAGTTCAAGGGGACAGGCAACATGGAAGTGTTCCTGGACCGCAAACTCTCCGAAAAGAGAATTTTCCCCGCCATCGACCTCAACAAGTCCGGCACCCGCCGGGAAGAGCTCCTGCTGGAGTCCAGGGAACTGGACGCGGTCTGGACCATCCGCAAGGCGTTTGGGCAGTTGGACACCTCCGCGGTCACCGAGATGATCATCAACCTGCTCCTCAAGACCAAAGACAACGCCCAGTTTATTTCGTCCGTCAACATTTCGATGAACGACAAGACGCTGTTTGACGCGATGCGCGGACAAAATCTGACCTCGCAGCCCGGTGCCGGGAGGAGCATGGCATACACTTCGACCAACGGCTACAGTTCCAACGGGTACAACGCCGGGAACCGAAAAGAACCGGACGACGCGTAACACAAATCGGCCGGCCAGGGGGAGGGCGGCATCGGATTGACAGTGCCCCCCCGATTGAGGTAATATATCCAACGCGACTTCACATGACGGCTGCGCATACGTACCGCGGCGATTCGCGAGGGTACGCGCGACAGATTCCGAAAAGGTGGTAAAAAACATGAAAGACGGCATTCATCCCAAATACGGAAACACAACGGTCCGTTGCGCCTGCGGCGAGACGTTCGAAACCGGTTCGGTCAGGGAGAACCTGGTAGTCGACATCTGCTCCAAGTGCCATCCCTTTTACACCGGCAAACAAAAGCTGGTGGACACCGGCGGCCGAGTGGACAAGTTCAAAAAGAGAATGGAACAAAAGTAATCGTCTCTGACCGGCGGGAGGCTTCGCAAGGAGCCTCCTTTTTGCATACGTACAGGAACGGAAAGGCTGGACCAACATGGCGAAAGAGGAAACCGGACAAGCCACAAAACGCACCGCCATCGGCGGACAGGCGGTTTTGGAAGGGCTGATGATGATGGGGCCGGACAAAATCGCGCTGGCAGTGCGCCTGCCCGACGGGTCCATCTCCCTGGAATATCTGTCGGCCGACAAACCCGCGTCACGCGCGGCCGCGGTTCCCGTACTGCGCGGCGGCGTCCGCCTGTTCCGGCAATTGGTGATCGGTGTCAAAGCGCTGTTGCGCTCCGCGGACCTGATGGAAGAAGAACCGGAAACGGAAGAACCGGAAACGGAAGAACCGCAGACGGAGCCGATACCGGTGGAAACCGAACTGGACGTGACAGATGAGGCGGAACCGTTGGCTGATTCTGCCGATGTGGTCCCCTCTGACGAGAAAGCCTCCAAGCCCCCTAAAAAGGACAGTGGATCCGCGATGCTGTACGCCTCCGCCGCGCTCGGGATCCTGCTCGGCGTGGGATTGTTCATCCTCCTGCCCAACCTGATCACAGGGCTCCTCAACCGGGTGCTGCCCATCGGGGAGGGGTACGGGTTTGGCGGAACCGTTTTGAAAAACCTCATCGAAGGCGCATTCAGAATCCTTCTCTTTGTAGGTTATGTCGCGCTGACGTCACGACAAAAGGACATCCGCCGCGTGTGGATGTACCACGGAGCGGAGCATAAAACCATCGCCTGCTATGAACACGATCTTCCGCTGACGGTCGAAAATATCCGACCGTTCAGCCCGCGCCACCCGCGCTGCGGCACGTCGTCCCTGTTTGTCGTCATGCTGATCAGCATTTTGCTGTTCGCGTTCGCGGGATGGCATTCCGCCATCATCAACCTGCTGATCCGGTTGGCACTGGTCCCGCTGGTGGCGGGGATCGCCTATGAGATCATCCGCTGGGCGGGACGCCACGACAACGCCTTGTCCCGACTGGTCTCGCTTCCCGGGCTGGCCATGCAACGACTGACGGCCAAAGAGCCGGACGACGACATGATCGAAGTTGCGATCGAGGCGATGAAGGCCGTGATTCCGGAGCAAAGCGGCCGGGACGAATGGTAGAATCCCGTCCAGATACAGGGGCTCATGTATCCGACCCCCTGCTGCCCGCAATCCGGTTGCTGCGTGAAGCGGGAGATCCTTCGCCGCGCAGAACCGCCGCGACGCTGGCCTCCCATGTCACCGGACAGGACGAAAACGCGTGCCTGATCGGGAGATGCTCGCCGCTGTCCGCGGAACAAACCGCACAGTTGACGGACTTGTGCCGCCGGCGGAGCGCGGGAGAGCCCCTGCAGTATCTGACGGGAACCGCCTGGTTCATGGGGGACGCCTATGCGGTCGGCCCCGGCGTCCTGGTTCCCAGACCCGACAGCGAGATCCTCGTGCTCGAGGCTTTGAAACGCAGGGGAGAGGCGGATCCTGCCGCGGTATCTCCGTTGCGTTTTGCGGATCTGTGTACCGGAACGGGATGTGTCGGGCTGTCATTTGCTCGTGAACTGGATAAAACGGGCACCTCCTACGAAGGCTTGTTGACCGATCTTTCGGACGAAGCGCTCCCTTATGCAACAGTCAACTTGCAGGCACTGGCTCCCCGGGGACCGGTCCGGATCGTACAGGCGGATTTGCTGCCGGACGGCGGTGATCGGTTTGATCTGATCCTGTCCAATCCCCCTTATATCCCGTCTGCCGACATCGCGGGGCTGATGCCGGAAGTGTCGATCCACGAACCGCGCAGCGCACTCGACGGAGGCGCGGACGGTCTCGTGTTTTACCGGCGACTGGCCTCGATCGCCCCGGCCCGCCTCGCGGAAGGCGGCTGGCTGCTGGTCGAGCACGGTTTCGACCAGGGGGAAGCGGTGCGCGAACTGTTCCGCAATACGGCATGTTTTGATACAGTGGAGTCAGTCAGAGATCTGGGCGGGCATGAGCGGGTCACCGCGGCGCGACGAGGGTATGATGCCGCGGACACGCCGGACCCGGTCCGGGACTGATCCATGCCGACGGGGAGGCGATGCGCGTGAGCAAGGCTTTTTTCCTGTATCCCTTTGAGCCCGACCAGCATGTGGTGCTCCGCAAACCCCACCCGTGCGGAGGCACCGCCTGGACGATCCTGCGCGTGGGAATGGATGTGACCGCCCGCTGCGACACCTGCGGGAGGCTGATGACCCTGACGCGCCGCGCGTTTGAAAAGGCGGTCAAGTCGATCCGCGAAACGGAGGCCAAACCATGAGTGAGTCAAGAGGGTCGCGCAAACGCGCGCCACAGCCCATAGCGGACAGAACCACTCCGGCCGACTGGCTGGACGGGTTTGCCACGTCGGATATGACGGAGTGGGAACGACTGCCCGACATCGGCCTCTACATGGACCAGGTGCTGACACTGGTGGACCGGCAACTGGCGTTCTACCGCCGCGGCGAGGACGACAAGCTCGTGACCTCCGCGATGGTGAACAACTACATCAAGGACGGGCTGCTGCCCCGCGCGGAGGCCAAAAAGTACACCCCCGCGCACCTGGCGCTGCTCCTGGTGACCGGCGCGCTCAAACAGGTGCTGTCCATCCCGGACATCAAGCGGATCGTGTCGTCCAGCCAAACGCCCGACGCGGCACGGCGGCTGTATTCCCGCTTTCTCGACCTGCAGCGCGACGCGATGCGGGAAACCGCCGATTTGATCGAACAGGCGCGTTTTACGGAAACGGACGGACTGGATCCGGAGCAAACCAGCGAAAAATTGCGCATGCTGTCGCTGGAACTGGTGGTCGAGGCGCGAACCCGCGTTCTCGCCGCCCAGAAAGTGCTGGACATGCTGGATGTGGCCGGAACAGAGGTCGTCCCCGGGATCAACACGGATCAGTCCTGACCGGCCAGCAGCCGCCCTCACCCCTTGTGCGGGCTTGTTTCGTCCGGTTCCGGTTCGGGTTGCGGGTCCGTCAGCCAGTAACGGCTCCCGTCCCGCTCCCGGGACAGAAACCGGCGGTCGCACAGATCTCTCCGCAGCAAAAACGGATCCCCGAACGTGTGCCAATTTTCCAGTATCGCGTTGACTTCGCGCTCGCGGTAATCGGTTCCCGGTGTGAACTTGGTCGCGAGGTAGGCGAGGATCAGGCGCTTGTTGCGTTGCTTGGCGGGATAGACGACCACCCGTCCGGATGCGTCCAGAAAGCGGCGGAGTTCGTCGCGGATGCGATTGTCTTCCATACATAACCTCCCGAAAAAAGAACCGACCGGCTCCTTGCGAGAACCGGCCGGTTTCCTGTTATTGGCGGGATCGCCGTACTTTTGCGATCCGGTCAGCCGGCTTGTTCTACCGCGACCGCGACGGTGACCGTCGCGCCGACCATGGGATTGTTGCCCATGCCCAGAAAGCCCATCATTTCGACGTGCGCGGGCACCGAAGAGGAGCCTGCGAACTGTGCGTCCGAGTGCATCCGGCCCATGGTGTCGGTCATGCCGTACGAGGCGGGGCCGGCGGCCATGTTGTCCGGGTGCAATGTGCGACCGGTGCCGCCGCCGGATGCGACGGAGAAGAAGCGTTTGCCCTGCTCGTAGCACTCTTTTTTGTAGGTGCCCGCGACCGGGTGCTGGAACCGGGTGGGGTTGGTGGAGTTGCCGGTGATGGAGACGTCCACGCCCTCGAGATGCATGATCGCGACGCCTTCGCGCACGTCGTCCGCGCCGTAGCAGCGCACTTTGGCGCGCTCGCCTTTCGAGTAGGCGGTTTCTTCGGTCACGGCGACTTTGCCGGACGCGTAATCGAACGCGGTTTTCATATAGGTAAACCCGTTGATGCGCGAGATGATCATGGCCGCGTCTTTGCCCAGGCCGTTGAGGATGACCCGGAGGGGATGCTTGCGCACCTTGTTCGCGGAGCGCGCGATTCCGATGGCGCCTTCCGCGGCCGCAAAGGACTCGTGCCCGGCCAGGAAGGCGAAGCACTGGGTTTCTTCGCGGAGCAGCATCGCCGCGAGATTGCCGTGGCCGATGCCGACCTTGCGGTCGTCCGCGACCGATCCGGGAATGCAGAACGCCTGCAGCCCGATGCCGATTGCCTCGGCGGCGTCCGCCGCTTTCACGCAGCCTTTTTTGATGGCGATCGCCGCGCCGACGACATACGCCCAGGCCGCGTTTTCAAACGCGATCGGCTGGACTTCTTTGCAGATTTTGTAAGGGTCGATGCCCTTTGCCTCGCAGATGGCTTTGGCCTCGTCCAGGGACGCGATACCGTGTGCGTCCAGGACCGCCTGGACCTGCGCAATCCTTCTTTCATAGCTTTCAAACAATGCCATATCGTCAACCGTTCCTTTCCGTATGGTCCGTGTCTGTCACGCGTGCCGCGGGTCGATGACCTTCACTGCTTCTTCGAAGCGGCCGTATGTTCCCAGGTTGCTTTGGTACGCCTCGTTCGCATCCACGCCTTTTTTGATCATCTCCAGCATGGGACCGATTCGGAGGAACTGATACCCGATGATTTCATCGTCTTCATCCAGCGCCATCTTCACGACATACCCTTCGGTGAGCTCCAGATAACGCGCGCCTTTGTCGACGGTCGAGAACATGGTCCCGACGGTGCTGCGAAGCCCCTTGCCCAGATCTTCCAGCGAGGATCCGATCGGGAGACCGCCCTCGGAAAACGCGGACTGCGTGCGGCCGTACACGATCTGCAGGAACAACTCGCGCATCGCGGTATTGATCGCGTCACAGACCAGGTCGGTGTTCAAGGCTTCCAGAATGGTTTTGCCGGTCAGAATCTCGGCGGCCATAGCGGCCGAGTGTGTCATGCCGGTGCACCCCAGGGTCTCGACGAGCGCTTCCTGGATGATGCCGTCTTTGACATTGAGCGACAGCTTGCAGGCGCCCTGCTGGGGAGCACACCAGCCCACCCCGTGTGTGAACCCGGAAATGTCGCCGATTTGCTTGGCCTGTACCCATTTGCCCTCCTCCGGAATCGGGGCGGGTCCATGGTTGGGTCCTTTTGCGACACAACACATTTGCTCGACTTCGTGTGTTTTCAACATCCCATCTATCTCCTTTCCTATATGGACGACGGATCGATCTTGCGGGCGGTGCGGCAGCCCTGCCGCGAAACCCGAAAGCATTATAGCAGGAATGCCCATCCCGCGACATCCCCCCGGACAACCGGGGCGGATGCTATAATAGGCGGTATCGTTTTTTATGAAACCGCGAGGAGACAACGCCACTACCATGATCGAACGGCTGAAATCCATTGAAACCCGCTACGAGGAAATCTCGTCCGCGATCGGGGATCCCGTCGTACTGGCGGACCAGGACCGCTATCGGCGGCTGCTGATCGAGCTGTCCGAGCTCCAACCGGTCGTCGACTCGATCCGGCTGCACGCGCGGCTGACCAGGGATCTCGAGGAGAACCGGGTGCTTCTGACGGAGACCCAGGACCGGGACCTCCGCGAGCTCGCCCGGGAAGAAATAGACGAGCTTGAAATCCGGGTCGCCGCGCTCGAGGAGGAACTGCTCGAGCAAATCTCCCCGCGGGACCCGCGCGACAACCGCAACGTGATCATGGAGATCCGGGCCGGTGCCGGCGGGGAAGAAGCCGCGCTGTTTGCCGCGGTTCTGCAGCGTATGTATGTGCTGTACGCCGAACGCTACGGGTGGAAGACCGAGCTCATCGACGCGAACGAGACCGAGATCGGTGGATACCGCGAAGTCGTCTTTTCGATCGACGGGCGCGGGGCGTTCAGCCGTCTGAAATACGAGAGCGGGGTCCACCGCGTGCAACGGGTTCCCGTCACCGAATCCGGGGGCCGCATCCACACCTCGACCGTGACGGTCGCGGTATTGGCGGAAGCCGATGCGGTCGAGGTCGAAATCAATCCTTCGGATCTCGAGATCGACACCTACCGGGCGTCGGGCGCGGGGGGACAGCATGTCAACCGGACCGATTCCGCGATCCGCATCACCCACAAGCCTTCCGGCATCGTGGTGATCTGCCAGGATCAGCGGTCCCAGTATAAAAACAAAGACCGGGCCATGGCGGTGCTGCGCGCCCGACTGCGCGAGCGCGAGCAAAGCAGAGCCGCCGGAGCTGTCGCCGACATCCGAAAAAATCAAGTGGGGACGGGAGATCGCAGCGAACGCATCCGAACCTACAACTACCCCCAAGGACGGGTTTCCGACCACCGGATCGGACTGACCCTCTACAAGCTGGAATCCGTGTTGGGGGGGGATCTCGACGAAATCATCCGTCCGCTGATCGCCGCGGGCCGCGCCGACAAAATCGGACGTCCCGCGAATGGTGCGGACGGGGAGGAGTAAAGACATGACAGGAGAACCTGTAGAAACACGTTTGATTCGCGCACCGCGCGGCGCCATGGACCTGGCTGGTCTCAGGCTGGCCGCCGATGCGCTGGTGGCGGGCAAGCTGGTCGCTTTTCCGACCGAAACCGTATACGGACTGGGAGCCAACGCCCTGGACGAAGAGGCGGTCCTCTCGATCTACAAAGTCAAAGGGCGCCCGGGCGACAATCCGCTCATCGTCCACCTGGCGCATACCGGATTGATCCCGACGGTGGTCGCCGACATCCCTCCGATGGCAGTGCTGCTGATCGAACGCTTCATGCCCGGTCCGTTGACGCTGGTGATGCGGCGCGGTCCGTCGATTGCGTCCGCTGTGTCGGCCGGGCTGGATACGGTCGCGGTCCGCTGCCCCTCCCATCCGGTCGCGCAGGCGTTCCTCTCAATGGCGGGGGTGCCGGTCGCGGCCCCTTCCGCCAATCTGTCCGGCCGGCCGAGCCCGACCTATGCCCGGCATGTCATGGAAGACATGGGGGGCAAAATCCCGTTTGTTATCGACGGAGGGGCCTGCGAAGTGGGGCTGGAATCCACCGTGCTGGATGTCACGGGAGACGTACCGGTGTTGCTGCGGCCGGGGGCGGTAACGGCAGACCAGATCCGGGAAGCCTGCGGAGTGACCCCGCGCAGATCCTCCGGGACGGCACAAGGCCCCGTGCGTTCGCCGGGTATGAAGTACCGGCATTACGCGCCCCGTGCCACCGTGCTGGTCGGCGTCGGCCGTTCGCTGGCCGCCCGCGCCCGCCACACCGCGGAACTGGTGCAGGAAGAGGTGGCGGCCGGGCACCGAGTCGGCGTCTTTGCTGCCGCGAGGGCGATTCTGCTGATCCGCGAAATGCAAAAGGCCGCACCGGATGGGGAGTGGCCGGTGCGACTGATTTCCTACGGCGAACTGGACGACAGCGTCCAGGCCTCCGTCCGGCTGTTCGACGCCTTCCATCCGCTGGACGCGAGCGGTGTCGATCGCATCGTGGTGCAGTCCCTGCCGGAGAAGGGACTGGGGGTCGCCTACATGAACCGTGTCCACAAGGCCTCCGCGCACAAAACGGGAGAGTAACGCATGGACGTGCTGTTTGTCTGTACGGGCAACACCTGCCGCAGTCCGATGGCCGCGGCCCGCTTCAACCAATTGGCCGGGCTGGACGGCCCGCACGCGTCGTCGGCCGGAATCGCGGCGCGGGAAGGGCAGACGGCCAGCCCCGCCGCGATCGAGGCGGCTGCCGGGCTGTACGGACTCCAACTGGAGCCGCACCGGTCCGTGCCCCTCGACGATGACCTGATGCGCAAGGCTGGCCTGGTGGTCGCCATGACGCCGTCTCACAAGGACTGGATCCTGCGCCGTTATCCCGCCTATGCGGACAAAGTGCATGTGATGACCGCGTTTGGAGGGGACGGCGATCCGGAAAGGGGCATCCGGGATCCGTTCGGCGGCTCCGTGCAGGAGTATCGGGACACATTGCTCGCGATGGAACCCCATTTGCAGGCGATTCTCGCGTATACCCGTTCGACAAGACCGGACACGGAGGTGTAGAATCCAGACCGTAGGAGCGGTTTTGGACGACCGGCTCCGGGGCTCCGACCGCAGTCTGTCCGCCGGTTGACGTTTGGTTGGTATAGGTGTTATAGTATCACCTGCCGCTTTTGCGGTTTCGACTATCCTCGCTCCGCCCGCGTGGCGGAGCCGTTCAGTCCAGGAGGAGGTGATTTAATGGCAAGACAGTATGAGGTAGTGTATGTGATCAATCCCGCTCTCGGCGACGAGGGTCTGGCTTCCACGACGGAAAAAATCCGTTCGCTGATCGAGGCGAACGCGACAGAGTCGTCCGTGGAGACCTGGGGCGCCCGCCGGTTGGCGTACGAGATCGAGAAGACCCGTGAAGGGTTTTACGAGCTGGTCCGCTTTACCACCGAAGACGCGGATTTCCCGAAAGAGCTTGAACGCGTGTTCAAGATTACGGAAGGAATCCTGAGGTACCTGGTCGTCCGCATCGGAGAATGATGACAGAATAGGGGAGGTAAGGTGTAGTCATGAACAAAGCGATCATTATGGGAAGACTCACGCGCGATCCGGAGCTCCGGACGCTGCAGGACAATGTTTCGGTATGTACGGTCACCGTAGCGGTGGACCGTCGTTCCAGATCTCAGTCCGGGGAACGTCAAGCCGACTTCATCCCGGTTGTGTTCTGGCGTCAGACGGCCGAATTTGTCGCAAGGTATTTTACCAAAGGTTCCCGGATCGCTGTGGTCGGCCGGATCCAGGTCCGGAACTACGAGGATTCCAGCGGGCAGAAACGGACGGCGACTGAAATCGTGGCCGAAGAAGCCCATTTTGCGGATTCCAAGCAGAGCGGCGACACCTCCGGACAGGACTCCCGTGCGTTCGAGCCCAAGACGGGCGGCTTTACCCGCCAGCCCTCCCAGACCGCACAGCGTCCCGCTCAGGAGGGTGGATTCGTCCCCACCCCGGACGACGACATCTCCCTGCCTTTCGATCTGGACCCCTAATCGTTCGGATGCATTGATTTTTTGGAAGAGGAGGAACGACTATGGCTGACTACAGGCGCAACGAACGCGGCGGACGCCCGAGAAGGACTCGCCGGAAAGTATGCGCGTTTTGTGCCGACAAGGTTGAGCACATCGACTATAAGGACATCCCCAGACTTCGCAAGTTTGTGACGGAGAGGGGCAAGATCCTTCCGAAACGGATGTCGGGCAATTGCGCTTCGCACCAGCGGGAACTCACGATCGCGATCAAGCGCGCGAGACACCTTGCGATGCTGCCGTTCGCGGGCGAGTAAGCACTTTTGTTGCCCGTTGGGCGACGGCGGCCTTCGGGCCATTCGACCCAGCGTAGAAGCGGCCTTCGGGCCGTTTTTCTATTCAGGACCGACCGGTGGCGCCGGACGGGAACGACTCTCCCGCGAAGAAACCAGCGGGGGGTTCCTGGTCCCGGGCGCGGTATGGTTATGGTAAAATGTTCTATCAAACAGATGAAACCGGAGGGTGGCACATGAAGGTCATTTTGCTTCAGGATGTAAAGGGATTGGGAAAGCTGGACCAGATCGTCGAAGTCAACGACGGCTATGCGAACAACTTTCTGATCAGAAGGAATCTGGCTGTCGAAGCGACCCCTGCAAATCTCAATTCGGTCAAGAATCGAAAGAGCGCGCAGGACGCCCGGGCGGAACGCGAGCTCCAGGAAGCCCGCGAGGTAGCCGCGAAGATCAGCGGACAGGCGTTTGAACTGCCGGTCAAGTGCGGAGAGGGCGGCCGTCTATACGGCGCTGTCACCGCGATGGACGTGGCGGCTGCCATGGAAAAAGCCGGATATGAAGTCGACCGCCGGGGCATCGCGATCCCCTCGCCGATCAAGACCCTGGGCGATCACCCGGTGGATGTCCGCCTCCATACCGGTGTGAATGTGACCGTCGTGGTCCGGGTCGTCGACGCGAGCTGAAGGAGTACACCATGAACGCTTCCGATCCCGGCCGCCCGGTGCGAACCGCGCCGTCCGCCGCTTCCGTGTTGGGGAAAGTGCCGCCGAACAGCCGTCAGGCCGAGCAGTCCGTGCTCGGGTGCGTGATGTCCGGCGAGATCCCACTGGCGATCGCCACCGCGACACTCAAACCGGAGGACTTTTACAGTCCGGACCACCGGATGGTGTTCGACGCGGTCTGCGCGCTTGCCATCGGGCAAAAGCCGGTCGATATCATCACGGTCTCCGACTATCTGGAATCCAGAAACCAGCTGGATCGGTGCGGCGGGTTGGGATATATCAGTTCGCTCCCGGACATGGCGCCGGTTGTCGCGCATGTCGACAGCTATGTCGATATCGTCCGGCAGAAGGCGATCCTGCGGCGGCTGCTGACGACGATGGACGAGATCCGGGGTCTGTGTTACGACGACTCCGACAACGCCGACCGGTTGCTGGACCTCTCGGCCAAACGCATCTTCGACATCCGCGAAAACCGCGACCAGTCGGGGTTTTCCAGCATGCGCGAAATCATCGCGCAGACCATCAACGACATCCACAAGATCCGATCCGGGGAGATGCAGGAACGTTCGGTCAAAACCGGTTACGCGACGCTGGACCGCGTGCTCGGAGGGATGAACAAGGGATCGCTGATCATCGTGGCAGCCCGTCCTTCGATGGGCAAAACCGCGCTGGCGCTCAATATCGTTCAGAAAACCTCGCTGGTTCACCGGGTGCCCTGTGCCGTGTTCAGCCTGGAAATGTCCAAAGAAGAAGTCGCGAGCCGCATGCTCAGCGTGCAGGCGCGCATGAACTCCCGCCACATCCGGACCGGACAGCTGACGCAGCCCGACTGGGAGCGGCTGGCCGACGTCGTGAAGGTGCTGAGCAGCGCGCCGATCTATGTCGACGACCGCTCGGGGACCACTGTGCTCGAGATCCAGTCTCGCTGCCGCCAGCTCAAGCTGGAGGGAAAACTCGGACTGGTCGTGATCGACTACATGCAGCTGATGAGCGGAGGTTCGCGGCGCAACGAGAACCGGCAGCAGGAGATCTCCGACATCTCCCGTTCCCTCAAAATCATGGCCAAGGATTTGGATGTGCCGGGCATTGCGATTTCTCAGCTCAGCCGGGCCAACATGCACCGTGAAAACAAAAAGCCGATGTTGTCCGACCTGCGCGACTCCGGATCGATCGAGCAGGACGCGGACGTGGTGATGTTTTTACACCGTCCCAGCTATTATGAAACCAACCCGGAAGCGCTCGAGACCGAAGTGGCCGAGGTGATCATCGCGAAAAACAGGCAAGGGGAGACCCGGACGGTCAACATCGGATGGCAAGGCCAGTACACGATGTTCTTTGATCTGCCCGAAGGCCAGGCCCACCCCGACCCGTTCGACGGTATTTGAGCATGGATCCGGTCCGCCGGCTGCAGTCCCGGATCGCGGACGAACTCCGCGCGCAGAATGCGATCCCCGACGGGGCCGCGGTGATCGCGGGTGTTTCGGGCGGCCCGGATTCGGTCTGTCTGCTCCACATTCTTCACGCGTTGGCTCCCGAGCGGGGGTGGCATCTGCAGGTGGCGCATGTGAACCATCTGCTACGCGGCGTGGATTCCGATGAAGACGAAGATTTTGTCCGGGCGCTGAGCGCTTCTATGGGGCTTCCGTTTCATTTGTTGCAGGCCGATGTCGCAGCCCTGGCCGTCGAGGAAGGCCAAAGTGTCGAGACGGTGGCCCGGTCGGTCCGATATCGCTTTTTTGAGCGGCTGGCCGACGAGCGTGAGACGGATCCGTCCTGTGTGGATGCTCCCGGGTGTGTCGCGCGGATCGCGGTCGCACACCACAGGGAAGACCAGGCGGAAACCCTGTTGATGCATCTCTTCCGCGGGAGCGGTCTGCAAGGACTCGCAGGTATGTCCATGCAAAACGGGCGCATCGTGCGCCCCCTGCTGACATGTTCACGTTCCGACATCCTGGCATATCTCGAAGGCGCCGGCCTGACATGGCGGGTCGACGCGTCCAATGCGCAGCCGGTCACGACCCGCAACCGGATCCGTCTGGAGATCCTGCCACTCATCGAGCAGGTGTCCGGGCCGGATCCTGCGGCACGGCTTGCGGGAACCGCGGCGATGCTGCGCGCGGACGCCGCGTATCTGGAACGCGCCGCGAAAGAAGCGCTTGACGCGATCCGA
>JAAYKS010000345.1 GCA_012522285.1 Clostridiaceae bacterium
AAAAAAGGGCCTGCCGGGATGACCGACAAGCCGCTTGCGCGTGTGAAATGGGGTTATTTTGCCGCAAATGCCAGGTTTTTGGAGGTGGCAAAGTTTTCCGCGGCGGAGCCGGGCTGTCCGTGGATCACCAGACCCGGCGCACAGTTGGTAAACGCGGAGGGATGGATTTCGGTGACGGTCGCGGGGATGGTGGCCTGGGCAAGGCTCGTGCAGGAGTAGAACGCGCTGTCCGGGATCGCCACGACTCCCGCCGGGATTTCGACCGCGGTCAACGCGCCGCACTCGTAAAACGCATACTCCCCGATCTTTGACACCCCGTCGTGGAACGCGATGCGCTCCAGCCCGGTGCACTTGTAAAAGGCTGCGTTCCCGATCTCCGTGACGCTTGCCGGTATGGTAAAACTCCGCAGAGAGGTGCACCCGTTGAACAGGCTCTCCCCGATGGCCGTCAAGTCTTCCGGCAGCCGGACTGTTTGCAGGGAGGCGCATCCACTGAACAACGACGTCCCGAGGACGGTGTCCCGTCCCTCAAACGAAATTTCACGCAGCGACGTACAGTCTCCGAACGCCCCGTCTCCGACTTCGCGGACGCTCGCGGGCACCACATACCGCTCCAGCCCGGTACACCCGAAAAACAATCCCTTATCTATTATCTCCAACCCGGCCGGCAGTGTAAGTTCTGTCAGACCGGAGCATCCCAAAAACGCGGACTCCCCTATTTCCAGCACGGATTCCGGAATCTGCAGCGTGGCAAGTCCCGTACACTGGTAGAAAACCCCGCCCTCCACGCGGACGATGGTGTCCGGGATGGTGTAATCCGTCAGCCCGGAGCAGCCGTAGAAGAGGTTTTCCCTGAGCACGGTGACCCCCGGCGGGAGTTCGATCGACCGGAGAGAAGTGCAGTTGGCAAACGCCGAAGGCCCGATCGCGGCCACCCCGTCGTGAATCTCGATCGTCGACAACGAGGTGCAACCGAAAAACACCCCTTCGCCGAGTTCGGTCACGCTGTCCGGCACGGAGTAGGAAACCAGTGAGGTACATCCGCTGAACATCCCGTCTGCCAGACTGGTCAAATGAGCAGGCAACCGCACCTCGGTCAGCGACGTGCATTCCATCAACAGTGCGCCGCCGATCTCCCGGACCGTATCCGGAATCACCATCCGGGTCAGACCGGCGCATTTGCTGAACACCCCCTCGCCCAGGGAGGTGACATGCGGGGGAATCTCATAGGAAGTAAACGAAGTACATCCCGCGAACAATCCATCCGGATAGGCCGTGATGGCCTCCGGAAGTTCGACCGGGGGCAGTGTCTGGCAGAGGTAGAACGCATAGGGGCCGATCTCGGTGACGCTGTCCGGAATCGAGAGGGTCTCGAGCTCGCTGCACCCGTAGAACACCCCCTCGCCCAGAGAGACGACACCTTCGGCGATTTCCATCGTACGGAGGTCGGGACAATTGTAGAACAGCCCTTCGGGGTAGACTGTGACGCCCGGCGGCACCTGGATGTCTGTCAGATGGTCACATTCGGCGAACGCATAAGCGCCTACGCTCACAAGCGTTTCGGGGAGTTCGAGCGCCTGGATTGC
Source organism: Clostridiaceae bacterium (assembly GCA_012522285.1). GTDB lineage: Bacteria > Bacillota > Clostridia > Saccharofermentanales > UBA5734 > JAAYKS01. Next base: position 1,587 of record JAAYKS010000345.1, read on the forward strand.
CGGACAGCTGTAGAATGCGTGGTCACCGATCGTCTCCAGGGCGTCCGGTAAAGTAACGGAGGTCAGCTGGTAGCAGCCTTTGAACGCCTCATTACCGATCGACCGGACACCGTCCGGGATCACGACCGATTCCACATAGGTGCGGCCGGAGAACGCGCCGTCCCCGATCGACCGGACCGGCATCCCCTCGAACTCGTCCGGGATTGTGACCGCGGTGTCTTTTCCATTGTAGGACTTGAGCTGTGCGCCGCCTTCCACCTGGATGAACTCAAACACCGGCTTGGGTACGGCGGTGGCGGTCGTGACAAACGGGCTGGTGTCACGGATGAGGTCGTCGCACCCTCCGGCCGCAAACAGGGCCAGGACACAAATCAGAACCAAAGCGGATCTTTTCAGGATCATCGTCGGAACTCCTCTTTCCGCCCGGCAGGCCGGGCAGGGATCTGTGCCCTATTGTAGGCAACCCCCCGCCCGACTTCAACCGGCAGATCGAAGACGCCCGTGCGTGGAAAAACCACCGGACGTCCGGTGGTTTCTCTCGGGTGGAATCGTGTACCGGCTCTCGGTTCAGTCTTCCTTTTTCTCCAGTCGTTTTTTCATGTATTCCAGTTGGGTCTCGAGCGCCTTGACCTCGCCTTCCAGCGCTGCCCGCCGCTCCGTTTCATCCGGGGCGTACGGGGCCGCATATGGCCCGTACGCTGGTCCGTATACCGGGGTGGCACCGTAGGGAGCACAGTGCCGGAATCCCCGGCCCATTCCCATGCCGAACCCGCGGCCGAATCCCCGGCCGAATCCAAATCCTGTTCCCGCTCCGCTGTACCCCGTACAGGGTCCAAATCCGCGACCGGTTGCCGGGCCTGCGCCCATCGGTCCTGATCCATCTCTGCTTGGCATATTCTTTTTCTCCTTTTCTCTTTCGTGGGGTTTTTTACTGTTGTTCTCTTGTCATATAGATGCCGCAAGCCGGGCATCGGACCTCCGCACAGGGTGTAATCAAGGCATGGGGGATGCGGTGCCCACATGCGGGACATATGCAATATCCGCCCGATCCGTACGCTTCCTACCGCCCCTGTCCTTGACCGCGTCCGGGAAAGCCGCGTCCCGACCCTCTGCCGGAATCGCCTCTCGGTCCTGTTCCATCGCCTCCGGGCATTGTGATCGCCTCCTTGTTGTTTCCTTTGTGGCAACTGTTCTGTTATGGGCTTATGCTCATTACTAGCATAGTCCCGTTGTGGGCATACGTCAACAACTTTGGAGGGGATTATGAGAAGAAAACGCAGAATTGTTGACATATGCCCATATGGAGAACAAAATGAAGGGACAAAAACAACTTTTCCAAGGAGGATTTTCGGATGAATATTGCCATCGCCAGCTCCGGACAAACCCTGGACGCCCCGATCGACGCGCGATTCGGCCGGGCGGCAAATTTTCTGATCGTGAACAGTGAAACTCTCGCCTTTACGGTCCACCCCAACCCCGCCATCCATCACAGCGGCGGTGCGGGCATCGCGGCTTGCCAGTATCTCGTCGGGGAAGGTGCCGGGGCAGTGGTCGCAGGACAGCTCGGACCCCACGCGATGCGGGTGCTGGAAAGTGCCGGCGTGGCGCTCTACCAGGGCAGCGGCGGCACGGTGCGAGACAACGTGACCGCCTGCAACGAAGCCAAACTGGAGGCCTTGACCGAGAGCGGTCCCGCCCACGTGGGGAAAGGTCCCGTCGTATGATTCTGGCGGTCCTCAGCGGTAAAGGCGGCACCGGAAAAACGACGGTCGCAGCCAGCTTGGCGCGCGTGGTGCCAGACAGTCAGTATGTCGATTGCGACGTGGAAGAGCCCAACGGCTTTCTGTTTCTAAATCCCGAGCCTGGCACCGTGGAAGAAGTCATGGTGCCGGTCCCGTCGATCGATCCCGGACTGTGCACCCTCTGCGGCGCATGCGCGCGGATCTGTCAGTTCAACGCGATCGCGGTCGCTGGCAAGAATGTGCTGGTATTCCCCGAGCTCTGCCATCACTGCGGGGCATGCGCGCTGGTCTGCAAGCCGTTTGCGATCACGGAGGAAGATCGTCGGATCGGTGTCGTCGAGACCGACCCTTCCGGCCGAGTCCTGCAGGGCCGGCTGGATGTGGGTGAACCGGTGGGCGTCCCGATCATCTCTGAACTCAAGCGTCGGATCGACCCGCGGCGGCCCGCGATCCTGGATTGCGCGCCCGGCGCGTCCTGCGCGGTGGTCCGTTCCCTCGAGGGCAGCGATTATGCGCTGCTGGTGACCGAGCCTACCCCGTTTGGCCTGCATGACGTGTCGATCGCGCTCCAACTGGTGAAGCAGATGGGCATCCCGGCCGGAGTCGTACTAAACAAAGCGAGTGAAGACGATGCGGCTGCGGATGCACTCTGCCGGGAAGCGGACGTTCCGATCCTGCTGCGCATCCCCTTTTCGCGCGACATCGCGGAACAGTATTCCCGGGGACGGCTGCCGGTGGACACGGACCCCGTATGGGCCGACCGGTTCAGAACGCTGTACGACGCGATACGGAAGGAGGCGAAGGCATGAAGCAGATTGTCTTTGTCAGCGGCAAAGGCGGCACCGGCAAGAGTACGCTGGTCGCCTCTCTCGCTTTGCTGGTGGAAAACGCGGTGTTCGCGGATTGTGACGTCGATGCCCCCAACTTGCACCTGTTGCTCCCGGGAGAGGATCTCCTGCGGCGGAACTACAGCGGCGGCAATATCGCCAAAATCGATCCCGACAAGTGTGTCCGGTGCGGGATGTGCCGACAGATCTGTCGGTTTGACGCCATCGACGAGAATTTTGTCGTCCATCCGACTGCCTGTGAGGGATGCGCGGCGTGTACCGTCATGTGTCCGACCCAGGCCATCACACTCTATCCGGCCCTCACGGGAGAAACCCGTGTGAC
>JAAYKS010000346.1 GCA_012522285.1 Clostridiaceae bacterium
AAACGCCCCTTTGTCGCGATCCTGGGCGGTGCCAAAGTTTCGGATAAAATCAGCGTTATTGAAAATCTGATCACCAAAGTCGACACCCTGATCATCGGCGGCGGCATGGCGTACACCTTCTACAAAGCGCTCGGCCACGCCATCGGCAACTCACTCTGCGAAGAGGACAAGGTCGATCTGGCCGCATCACTGCTGGAAAAAGCAAAAGCAAACAACGTACGGATGCTGCTGCCGATCGACAATGTCGGGGCGGACCGGTTTGCGGCCGATGCCGCATGCAAGGCTGTGGATTCCACCGAGATCCCGGACGGCTGGCAGGGACTGGATATCGGCACCCGCACGGTGGAGTTGTTCTCCGCCGCCATCCGCGAGGCGGGTACGGTGGTCTGGAACGGCCCTCCAGGCGTGTTTGAGTTTGACCAGTTCGCCAATGGCACCCGTGAGATCGCCCGTGCGGTGGCGACGTCCGATGCGCTCTCCATCATCGGGGGCGGGGATTCGGCCGCCGCGATCGAATTGATGGGTTTCGCGGATCAGGTCACGCACATCTCGACCGGTGGTGGAGCTTCTCTCGAGTTCCTCGAAGGCAAAGTCCTGCCCGGCATTGACTGCCTGATGGACGCCGACGCGCGCCGCACCATGGCCGCGGGCAACTGGAAAATGAACAACGGCGTCCCGGCCGACGCGCTCAAGCTGGTCGGTGCGCTCAAGCCGCTCGTCGCATCTGCCACCACGGAAGTGGTCGTGGGGGTTCCGTTTACCGCGCTCCCGACTGTACTCGAGGCCTGCGCCTACACCAACGTCGCGGTCGCAGCCCAGAACTGCCACTTTGAAGACAAAGGGGCCTACACCGGCGAAGTGTCTGCCGAAATGCTGGCCCGGATGGGCGTCAAGTATGTGATTCTTGGTCACAGCGAGCGCCGGGAATACTTTGTGGAAACCGACGAAATCGTCAACAAAAAAGTCAAAGCCGCCCTGCACTGGGGGGTTCGCCCGATCTTCTGCTGCGGCGAATCGCTGGAACAGCGCGAGGGAGGACACACCTTCAGCCACATCCGGGCACAGGTTGTGTACGGCTTGGCGGGGATTCCGGCCAACCGCATGGGACACATCACGATCGCATATGAGCCGATCTGGGCGATCGGCACCGGTAAAGTCGCGTCCGACGAACAGGCGCAGGAGGTTTGCTTCTTCATCCGCGGGATCGTCCGCGATCTCTACGGGGATGAAATCGCCGCCAACCAGCGCATCCTGTATGGCGGCTCCGTGAACGCCAAAAACGCGGCCGGGCTGTTTGCCATGGCCGACATCGACGGCGGGCTGGTTGGAGGTGCGTCCCTCAAAGCGGACGACTTTGCAGTCATCTCCAACGCCTGATCCAGGAACTGCAGGTAAAACATTTGACGGCCGGAGGCATGCCTCCGGCCGTCTTTAAATGGGGCGATAAACAGCGGCACACACTACCCGTGACGGCAAGCCGCACCACACAGATGTGCGTGAGGGCAGGCCGCAGGTTCGCTGGAGGACTTTACGAAGGAAGCCGGCGCTCCCTTGAATACGGTTTCCAGCGCGGTCGATCCGCACGTGGGGCAGGGGATCCGCAGGTCGGATTTATCCGCTACGGATGCCTTTTGGTTGAATTCGTGGCTGCAGGATGTGCAGCGCAAGTCATAGTACGGCATGGCATAACACCTCGTTTTTGACAGTTTACCCCGGACCGCCCGCAGTGTACAATCCCATATGTTACAACGTCACCCGACAAGGAGGCTCTCTGATATGAAAGATGTGATCCGCAACCACCCGCGTCCGTCCGCAGAACTGCTGGAACGGTTTTCGGACCAACAGCCCGCCACGCTCCATGAATCCATGGGCAAACGCGGCGCGTTGGCCAACGACATCCGCCCGGCTTGGTTTGGCACCTGCGTGTGCGGGTCTGCGCTCACCGTCCATTGCCGCCCCGGGGACAACATCATGCTGCACAAGGCGGTCTCCCTCGCACAGCCGGGCGACGTGCTGGTCGTCTCCGCGGACGGTTTCACCGAAGCCGGGATGTGGGGCGAGATCATCACCGTGGCGGCCATCGAAAAAGGAATCCGCGGGATCGTCACCGACGGCGGCGTCCGGGACACAATGCCGATCTATAAACTGGGCTTCCCGATGTATGCCCGCGGCTTTTCGATGAAAGGCACCACCAAGGCGACCGGCGGAACGATCAACCAGCCGATCGTGATCGGCGGAGTGCAGGTCAAGCCAGGCGACATCGTCGTCGGCGACAACGACGGTGTGGTCGTGATGCCGCTGGAAGAAGCCGAGACCATCCTGGCGGCGGCGATCGCGCGAGAGCAAAACGAGGCTTCCGTGATGGACCGCATCCGCGCGGGTGAAAGCACCATGGACATTCTCGGATTCCAGGCGACCTATGACCGTCTGGGTCTTTCGGAGGACTGAACATGGCGGAACGCGAACGGTTTGACAGTTATCTCGATCCGGCCGGCACCCGCGCGCTTTGCGAACGGATTCTGACCGGTGCGGGTCTTCCGGCCGACCAGTCCGCGGTCGTGGTCGACAATCTCGTCCGCGCGGACTTGCGCGGGATCAGTTCCCACGGTATTTCCCGCATGGCTGTCTACACCGGCCGGGTTGCGAGTGGCGGCCTCAGCACCGACGGACGCATCGAAATCGTCTCGGACGCCCCCGCGGCCATGCGGATCGACGCGCGCAACAACATGGGGGCGGTCGCCGGGACCCAGGCGATGCGCCTGGTCATCGAACGCGCCCGGACCTGCGGGATCGCGGCCGCGACGGTGTTCAACGGAAATCACTACGGATTTGCGGCGTACTATTCGATGATGGCGCTCGAGTCCGATATGATCGGCGTGGCGTTATCCAACGCGCCGCCCACGATGGCCCCCTGGGGCGGAATGGCTCCCATGATGGGCACCAATCCGTTCAGCATCGCAGCGCCCGCGGCAAAGCACCGCCCGCTGGTGTTGGATTGTGCGTCGAGCTATGTAGCCCGCGGGAAAATCAACCTCGCGGACATCGAGAAAAAACCCATCCCGGAAGGGTGGGCACTCGACGCGGACGGTCATTCGACCACGGATGCCGCAGCCGCACTTGCCGGTGTCGTACTCCCGTTCGGCACCTACAAGGGATCGGGCATCGCGATCATGATCGACGTGCTCAGCGCAGTGCTGAGCGGGGCTTCGTTCGGCATGCATGTCGGACAGCTCTACCGGGACGCCGACACCCCCCAGAATCTCGGGCACTTTTTTGCGGCGATTCACATCGGCATGCTCTCCGACCCGGTCGCCTTCAAGGCGGGGGTCGATCAAATCGTCGACGACATCAAGGGCAGCCGCAAGGCACCCGGTACGGACGAGATCTTCCTGCCGGGCGAACTTGAGTTCGAGAACGAAATTTATTACATGAAAAAAGGGATCGGGGTCGGCGCGGGCGTGCTCCGCGATCTGCGGAACTTGTCACAAACGTATGGGGACGGGACCGATCCGGAAATCCTGCAAAAGCCGGAGTAAGAAACACCGCCGCCGCCGTTGCTCCAAACAAAAAGCCCGTGCCGTCGTCCGGCGCGGGCTTTCCCATCTTAGGGACGTATTTTTACTGTCCGATCGGACGGGTTCGGCGGCGTCTCCCTTTCGAGCGACCCGCAGAAGAAGGCATACGGTCCGGCGGTGTCGGTGTGCGATGCGCCGGCGACTCCGATGCGCGATTTGCAGCGGTCGGCGCGGTTCCGGTCGAGACCGGTGTGCCGTTCGGTGTTGCCACTTCGTAAGGGATGATCGGGGTTTTCGTATACTTCATGATCTCCGCCAGCCGCGGTGCGGTCAGTGAAGAGACAAAGGTGTAGGAAACGCCGCTCTTTTTGGCACGCCCGGTCCGTCCGATGCGGTGGGTGTAGTACTCGTTCTCGTTCGGTATGTCGTAGTTGAAGATCGCGTCGACGTCTTCGATGTCAAGACCCCGTGCCGCGACATCGGTCGCGACCAGCACTTTGACCTTGCCCTTGCGGAACTCGGAGATTACACGTTCGCGTGTGCGCTGTGCGATGTCGCCGTGAATGCTGGCCGTCTTGAGCCCCATGGCCGCGAGTCGGCGAGAGACCGTGTCGGTCATGTGCTTGGTGTTGCAGAACACCATCGCGCGATCGTGTCCTTCTTCCTTGATGATGCTGACAATCGCGTCCATACGGGCTTTGCCGCTGGCATCCAGGCTGAACTGCCGGATGTGCGGACGATTTTCCTCATCCTCCGGAATGGTGACCTCAACCGCGTCTTCCCGCTGATAGATCCAGGCGATGTCGAGAACTTCGCGGGACATCGTGGCGGAAAACAGCGAGAGCTGCGCCAACTTGGGCATCGAGTCGAGGATTTTGCGCACGTCGTGTACAAATCCCATGTCGAGCATACGGTCGGCTTCGTCGAGGATGGCGGTATGCACTTCGTCCAGATAAATCGATCCGCGGTCCATATGGTCCATCAGGCGACCGGGGGTTGCGACCACGATCTGGGGATGGAGCCGGAGAGACTCGAACTGACGCTGGATGTTTTGTCCACCGTAGATCGCCACCACTTTGATATAGGGCAGATGCTTGGCGAAACTGCGCATTTCTTCGGTGATCTGCAGTGCCAGCTCGCGCGTGGGACACAGAATCAACGACTGAATGTCCTTGATGTCCGGATCGATGTGTTCGAGAATGGGAACCCCGAACGCGCAGGTCTTGCCTGTCCCGGTCGGGGCCTTGGCAATGACGTCAAACCACTGCAACATCGGGGGGATGGTTCCGGCCTGGACGGGGGTGGGGGTCGAAAACCCCATGTCGGAAAGCGCGCGCTTGATCTGCGGCATGCATTCCAGTGATTCAAATGTGATTTCTTCCATGTTTACCTTTCGCAAAAAAAAGGGGAAGGAGTGATCTCCTTCCCGCCTTTACTCAGTACCTGCCGTAAGAGCCCCGGTCCTGGTTCATCTGCTGCTTTTTTGCCCTACGGCAATCCGGGCAGCGGGTAGGCTCGTTGTCGAAGCCTTTTTCCTTGTAGAATTCCTGCTCGCCCACGGTAAATGTGAACGTGGATCCGCAGTCTCTGCAAACGATGTTTTTGTCCGTCATGTATGTTTCCTCCTTGTCTCAAAAGTGGAGAATTCTCAAATAACCAGCTCAATTCTCCACGTGTGAAACAAAGAGAGATTGTATGGAATGAGGGGTTCCTCCGTCGAGGTTGGTCGACTGGGTAATCTTATCACGGGAAGCAGCGAATAGCAAGGGATTCACCAAAAATGGTCATCA
>JAAYKS010000347.1 GCA_012522285.1 Clostridiaceae bacterium
GTGGGCCTGTGGCAGCCGTCCAGGCTTCATGTCGATCAGCAACACCGGAATTCCGGCGTTGGCGATCTGCCAGGCCGCTTCGCATCCGGCCAGCCCGGCGCCGACAATCCGGACCGGATCTGAAGCAGACGAACCCGCCAGGCTCATTTGCCATCCTCCCGGGCTTTTCCGGTCTCTTTGGGTTTTCGCGCGTTGGTCGGGCAATCTCTGTTGCCGCAGCGCGGATAGCTTTTCCCACGAAACGACTTCATGACCATATAGCTCCCGCAGGTCTCGCATTTCTGGTCGGGAATCGGGAGATCCCAGTTGATGAACGGGCATTCCGGATCTTGCCCCTTGCGATCACAGGTGTAGAACGTGCGATTTCTGGACTTGCGCGATGTCTTGAGCAGGAGTCCAGACCCGCACAGCGGGCAGATCGCGTCGACAGTCGTCTCCTGGTTGCGCGTGTATTTGCAGGTCGGGAAATTCGTGCAGGCGATGAATTTTCCGTATCGGCCTTCTTTGATCACCAGGTCTCCCTCTTTGCATTCGGGACACTTTTCACCGGTGAGCACCGTCTGGAGCTTCACTTTCTCCATTGCGGTTCCCGCCTTGACGATCTGTTCGTGAAACGGCGTATAGAATGCCTGCAGCACAGTCACTCCGTCTTGTGCACCTTCTTCGACGGTGTCCAGCTTGCTCTCCATATCCGCGGTAAAGCGAAGATCGACGATGTCTCCGAAGTGCTCGATCAGAAGATCGGTCACAATGATCCCCAGTTCGGTCGGGAAAAGGTATTTTTTGTCTTTATCGACATACTTCCGGTCGAGGATGGTCGAGATCGTGGGCGCATAGGTCGATGGCCGCCCGATCCCCTGCTCCTACATCGCCTTGATCAGTGTTGCTTCCGTATAGCGCGGCGGAGGTTGGGTGAATTTTTGCTCCGGCTTCATCGAGAGGAGGCGCAGCACTTCGCCCTTCTCCAGTTCCGGGATCTTTTCCTTGCCGTCGTCGGCCTCCGGATCCGCTTCCTCGTCCGGCTCGGCCACATCCGCGTAAACCCGCAGGAACCCAGGGAACCGGATCGTCTCGCCCACGGCGCGGAACACATGCGTCGCGGCTTCCACATCGACCGTGACCGTATCCACCTGCGCGGATGCCATCTGAGAAGACACAAACCGGTCCCAGATCAGCTTGTACAGACGGTACTGCTCATGGCTGAGCGAGTGCTGTACGGATTCCGGGTCCAGATCGAAATGCGCGGGCCGGATGGCTTCATGGGCATCCTGAGACGCGTTGCGGTTTTTATACTTGCGCGGAGAAGGCGGGAGATAGGCATCCCCGTACTTTTCGGAGATCCATCGTTTGGCTTCCGCCGCCGCATCGTCCGAGACCCGCACGGAATCCGTGCGGATGTAAGTGACCAGCGCGGTCGCGCCCGCTCCGGGCAGGTCGACCCCTTCATACAGTTGCTGGGCCACGCTCATGGTGCGGCGGGAGGTAAAGCTGAGACGGCGCGAGGCCTCCTGCTGCAGGGTGCTGGTGGTAAACGGAGCGAAAGGCTGTCTTGCCTTGCTGCCCTTCTTGATGTCGCGGACCGAGAACGCTTGTCCGTCCGTATCGCGCACGATCTGATCGGTTTCCTGCTGGTTGCGCAGCCGGTGACGGGCCAGGCGGTCGTGTTGGATCGAACCGTGATAACGGGCACGGAACGCGGATTCCGATCCCTTCTGAGAGGGTTGCTTTGCGAGCTGGGCGGTTAACAGCCAATATTCCTCGGGGACGAACGCCTGAATTTCGCGTTCCCTCTCCACGATCACGCGGGTCGCGACCGACTGGACCCTTCCTGCACTGAGGCCTTTGCGGATCTTGTTCCACAACAGCGGGCTGAGCTCATAGCCTACAAGTCGATCGAGGATCCGTCGCGCCTGCTGGGAGTCCACCAGGTGCATATTGATCGGGCGCGGATTTGTCACCGCCTTCTTGACCGCGTTTTCCGTGATCTCGTTGAATGTGACACGGTTGGGGGCGGCGGGATCCAGTCCAAGTATGGCCGCGATGTGCCACGCGATGGCTTCCCCCTCGCGGTCAGGGTCGGTCGCGAGCAGGATCCGGTCGCTGGAGGATGCCAGGTCCTTCAACTCGCGGATGACCTTTTCCTTGCCTTTCATCGTGATATAAGTCGGCTTGAAATTCCTGCGCACATCCACACCTATCGTCGCGGACGGGAGATCGCGGATGTGCCCCACCGATGCGGCGATACGATAATCTCCGCCCAGGTAGCGACCGATGGTGCGGGCTTTGGCAGGAGATTCCACAATGAGCAGTGTTTTGGGCATGTAGAGGACCTCGTCAGTCAATTTGGTGCGCACCGACCTTCATGCGGGCGGAGCGTCGTACCATTATATACTTCATAATACGACAGGTGTCAAAGTGAATCGCCCTCTCCGGCACTCGACGTCCCCCACCCATTCCAGCGCCGACAGCAGCGGAAGCAGGGTCGCCACCGGGATGCCCGTCTCCCGCGACAGCTCCTCCGGCGTCAAACTTTGACCTCGCAATCCATCCAGAATCCGGGTGGCCTGAGCGGCCTGCGCCATTTCTTTGACCTCGCATTCCGCCGTGCGCGGCATCCGTCCCATCGGAAGCCTGTACAGCAGATCCTCCGCCTCGGTCAAAACGTCTGCTCCCTCCCGGATCAACCGGTTGCATCCGCGCGAACCGGGTTCGAATATGCTGCCAGGCACCGCGAAGAGGTCTCTCCCCTGGTCGGCGGCAAATCCTGCCGTGATCATGGTGCCGCTGTGTTCCGAAGCCTCGGTCACCGCAACACAATCCGCCAGACCCGACAGGATCCGGTTGCGGGCGGCAAAAAAGGATTTGACCGGTCGCACCCCCGGCCCGTGCTCGCTCAGCACCACCCCCCTGGCCGCAATCTCCTCCATCAACCCCTTGTGTTCCGGCGGATAGACATGGTCTATCCCGCCGCCCAGTACTGCCGCCGTGAGTCCCCCCGCCTCCAGCGCGGCCCGGTGGGCGATCGAATCGATCCCCCGCGCGAGCCCGCTGACGACCGTGATGCCGGCTTGTGCGATCTCTGTGGCGATTTTGCGCGTCGCAGTCTTGCCGTATCCGGAGGGGCTCCGCGTTCCGATGACGGTCACGACGCCTTCCGCCCGACACAGAACCGTCTCGATATCCCCCCTGTAGAAGAGGCAGAAGGGACGGCTCGAGATCTCCCGCAGCCGACCTGGATACTCCGCTTCCCCCTCCGTCGCGCACCGGACACCGGCAGAGGCACATCCCTGTGCAGCGTCCTCGGCCCGTTGCCGGTTTGCGTCTCCCATCGCGTAGCGGCGGAGACGCGCGACATTCTCCGGCGGCAGCGGAACACATGTGGCTAAATCAGCCGCGCCTGCCGCGTAGACCGCTTCGACCGATCCCAGCCGGGTGACCATCCGCCTCGCACGCGCCATGCCGATCCCGGTGTCCGATACCATCCTGGAAAACCAGATGTGTGCGGCCAGCCGGTGCCATCCTCCTTCCATCAAGAACCCTCCCGCCGTTCGACCCGATACTGAAATGCCTCCTGGACGTGCCGGGAGGCAACTCGCTCTTCTCCTTCCAGATCCGCGAGGGTGCGTGCCACCCGAAGCAGCCGATGAAATCCCCTGGCACTCAGGTGCCGGTCCGAAATCTTTGCCGCAAACCGGCAGACCGCATCGTCCAGCTCGCAGACGTCCCGCAGCCGGTCTGCCGGCACCCGTCCGTTCCACAGTGGAGGTTCGCCGTGCGCAGCCGACCGCGCCCACTGGATCGACCAGCAGCGTTCCACCGCGGCCCTGGCCTCCGGAGATTCCAAAGCCCGCCCGGGAGTGACACTGGCAGTTAAGCCCTCCACCCCCACGGACGTCAGCGGGACTCGGAGATCAAACCGGTCCAGCAGTGGCCCGCCGATGCGATTCATATGGGTACGCACCTGCTCGTCCGTACAGCGGCAGCCCCGCGCCTCGTACAGCATCCCGCAGCGACAGGGATTCGATGCGCCGAGGAGCAAAAAGTCCGCGGGAAAGTCGAGGCTGTGTGCCAACCGGGTGATCCGGATGCTCCGGTCCTCCATCGGCTGCCTCAGTCCGTCCA
>JAAYKS010000348.1 GCA_012522285.1 Clostridiaceae bacterium
GTCGATTCGGAGGTGGTTCATGGCATTCCTTCCGAACACCGCATTCTCCGGGAAGGTTCGATTGTAAGCGTGGATTTCGGCGCTTGTGTCAACGGCTGGCACGGAGACGCGGCCCGCACCTTTTTGGTCGGGGAAGTCGCCATCCGTACGCAGCAACTCGTGACCGACACAGAGATGTGTTTTTGGAAAGGATTCGAAGCGGCTGTCCCTGGCAACCGGATTGGGGATATCTCCCATGCCATTCAGACCTATGCGGAAGAGCGAGGTTATGGTGTGGTGCGGGAACTCATCGGACATGGGATCGGACGCCACCTGCACGAAGATCCGGACGTTCCCAACTATGGTCGGCCGGGGCGCGGCACGCGGCTGGTCGAGGGCATGGTCATTGCGGTTGAGCCGATGATCAATCTTGGTACCGCAAACGTCATGACGCTGGAAGACGGCTGGACAGTGGAAACGGCGGACGGGCTCCCGTCGGCGCATTATGAAAACACGATCGCCATCACCGCCGAGGGCCCCATTCTCCTCACCCTGCCGGGCAGAAGCGGTCCGGTGCGGACATGAGGGTGTCCACCGCATCGTTGCCATCCGGGCACGTCGTGGAGGCAAAGACAGGGCGGGACAACGGAAGCTGGTTTTTGGTGGTCGGCACCCAGAACGGTTCGATGGTTTGGCTGGCCGATGGCACGAGCCGCCCATACGCCCACCCCAAGAAAAAGAATGTACGCCATGTCCGCGATCTTGGCGCACCCCCGGACGCCGAGACAGCACTGGAAAGAATCGCAGAACTGAACGACAGCGGTGCAAGAAACGCAGCGGTCCGCGCATACATCGCCCGCCATCGAGAGACGGTCGAGGCGCAGGTACAACAAAGGATTGTTGAAACAAAGGAGGAATGCTGACACATGTCTAAAGAAGATGTTATTGAAGTGGAAGGCGTGGTTGCCGACTCGCTGCCGAATGCGGTGTTCAAGGTAAGACTCGAAAACGGGCACGAAATCATCGCCCACATTTCGGGCCGACTGCGCCAGAACTACATCAAGATTCTGCCGGGTGACCGGGTGACCCTCGAATTGTCGCCTTACGATCTCAGCAGAGGGCGGATCACTTGGCGTGCCAAGTAGAAAAGTGGAATCCTGCGACCAAATCTCGTTTCAACGCTTGATTTTTGAGCAGGTTCTGATAAACTGTTTTAGCATGCGCATATTGTGTACGCGATTCCGGTGTGTCTGAAACCGGCACAATCCGGAGAACGAACGCAGACACAACCACCCCGCAGCAAGGAGGTAGCTGACCATGAAAGTACGGCCATCCGTAAAACCGATGTGTGAGAAATGTAAAGTCATCAAGCGCAAAGGGAAAGTCATGGTGATCTGTTCGGATCCGAAACACAAACAGAAGCAGGGTTGAACCGACCTGTCGGTTTAGCCTTCCATCCTTGTGCGCATCGATAAAGGGTGTGCCGGGATGTCGATACGGATGCCTGCAGCCAACGGCTGCGGGACAGCACGGGAAATTCCATGTGGGGTGCGGCTGCCGTGGTTTCCACGATAACCCCGATCATGTTCATCCTATATAGACGGTTTTTACGTTTTATACGGAGGTAAGACACGAATGGCACGTATATCCGGAGTGGATCTGCCGAACGAAAAGAGGGTGGAAATCGCCCTGACCTATATCTACGGAATCGGGCGGACGGTTTCCAACAAGATCCTGGGCACCTGCGCCATCAGTCCCGACACGCGAGTCAAAGACCTGACTGAGGACGAGATTGCCAAAATCAGGGACACGATTGAAAACAACTTCCGCGTGGAGGGCGACCTCCGGCGTGAAGTCGCGCTCAACATCAAGCGGCTGGTCGAGATCGGTTGTTACCGCGGACGTCGTCACCGCCAGGGACTCCCTGTACGGGGACAGCGGACCAAGACCAACGCGCGGACCCGCAAAGGCCCCAGCCGCTCTGTCACCGGCAGGCGCAAATAAGGAGGAGCCCCAAACATGGCCAAAGCAACGAAAAAATCGGCAGCCAGGCCGAGAAGAAGAGAACGCAAGAATATCGACCGTGGAACGGCTCATATCCATTCCACGTTCAATAACACCATTGTCACGATCACGGATCCCGCCGGCAATGCCATCTCCTGGTCCAGCGCAGGTGCGATGGGAATGAAGGGCTCCCGCAAAGGAACCCCGTTCGCGGCACAGCAGGCAGCCGAGACCGCTGCAAAAACCGCCGCCGACCACGGGATGCGTACCGTGGAGGTCTATGTCAAGGGACCCGGTGCGGGCCGCGAAGCCGCCATCCGCTCCCTGCAGGCCGCAGGTCTGGAGGTCACGCCGATCAAAGACGGCACCCCCATACCGCATAATGGATGCCGGCCGCCCAAGCGGCGCCGAGTCTGATCCCGGAGGTATCGCATAACATGGCAAGATATACCGAAGCTGTCTGCAGGCTTTGCCGCAGGGAGAACGAGAAATTGTTTCTCAAAGGCACACGCTGCTATACGGGCAAATGCGCCAGCACTCGTCGTTCCTATGTTCCCGGTCAGCATGGACAGGGACGCAAAAAGGTGTCCGAGTACGGCACCCAGCTGCGTGAAAAGCAGAAGACGAAGCGCTTTTACGGTTTGCTCGAGAACCAGTTCCACAATACCTTTCTGACCGCTTCCCGCCTCAAGGGAAAAAGCGGCGAGAATCTGTTGCGCCTGCTCGAACTCCGTATGGACAATATCGTCTATCGCATGGGCCTTGCGTCGTCGCGCGCGGAGTCCCGTCAGCTGGTTACGCACGGGCACTTCACCGTGAACGGCAAGAAAGTCGATATTCCGTCCATCAAGCTCAAGGCCGGCGATGTGATCGCTGTCCGCGAGCGTTCCCGCACATCCTCCAAATTCCGCGACATGCCGGAACGTCCGATTCCCCAGTGGCTCACGCTCGACCGTGAGGCGCTGAAAGGAACCATCGTACAGGTTCCCGCCCGCGGCGACGTCGACCTGGAAGTCCGCGAGCACCTGATCGTCGAGCTCTACTCGAAGTAAGGCTCCCGGTACAGCAGCTTGTGACGCGGCAGACCGCCGTGTGACGGCCTGATGGAGGAGGAAATGGATGATTGAAATTAAGAAGCCAGTGATCGAGTGTGTGGATGAGAATGCGGATGGTTCCTACGGTAAATTCATCGCGGAACCGTTGGAGCGCGGATATGGAATCACCATGGGCAATTCCCTGCGCAGGGTGCTGCTTTCCTCCCTTCCCGGCGCTGCGGTGACGGCGATTCGGATCGAGGGAGTCCTCCACGAGTTCTCTACGGTCAAAGGCCTGATCGAGGATATGACCGAAATCATCCTCAACGTCAAAGGCATCCGGGCGAAACTGAATGTAGACGGTCCCAAGACGGTCTATATCAGCACCGATGAGGGCCGCACGGGCATCATCACCGCCGGGGATATCGTCCGGGACGAAGAGATCGAGATTATGAATCCGGACCATCCCATCGCCACACTCAACGGCGAGGGACGCCTGTTCATGGAGTTGACCGTCAGCAAAGGCCGCGGATACAATTCTGCGGACCGGAACAAATGGCCCAACCAGCCGATCGGCGTGATTCCCATCGACTCGATTTTCACGCCTGTCACCAAAGTGAATTACACGGTCGAAGACACCCGCGTCGGCCAATTCACGGATTTCGACAAGTTGACGCTTGAAGTGACGACCGACCGCACCCTGACCGCCAGCGAAGCGCTTGGACTGGGAGCCGGTATTCTGAGCGAGCATCTGGCGCTGTTTGTGGCACTCAACGAATCCGCTGCCGGACCCAGTTTCAAGGACGCCGAGGACGGAGTCGGTCACAACCGCGAACTGGACAAACTGATCGAGGAGCTCGATTTTTCTGTCCGCACCTACAACTGTTTGAAACGCGCCGGGATCAACACAATCGGCGATCTGGCCATCCGTTCCGAGAACGAGATGATGAAAGTTCGCAATCTCGGGAAAAAGTCTCTGGAAGAAGTCATCGAGAAACTGCAAGAATACGGCCTTACGCTGGCGGATGGCAAAGAGTAGGTCGGCTACCCACACGTAAAATCCCGCTTAGGAGGACAAGGGCATGCCTGCACAAAGAAAACTCGGTCGTGCGACGAACATCCGTCTCTCCATGTTGAGAGGCATGGTGACGGATCTGGTCGTTCACGGTCGTATCGAAACCACCGAAGCACGCGCTTTGGAGGTCAAAAAGATCGCGGAGAAGCTCGTGACGATTGCGGCAAAGGAAAAAGACAATTTTGAGCCCCGTGAGGTTCTCAAGTCTTCCGCCAAACTCGACAGCAAAGGCCGCAAGGTTCTGGTATCCAAGAAGTCGAAAAACGGCGCCCGCTACGATGCGGTGGACCGCGAGACGAAGTCTTCGATGGTCCAGGTGGATTTCCCCAGCCGGTTGGCAGCTCGTCGTCAGGCGATCCGCTGGCTCAACAAAAGCCATGACGCCGAGGGGAAAGTGGTCAATCCGGTTGA
>JAAYKS010000049.1 GCA_012522285.1 Clostridiaceae bacterium
CAAGTGTTGCGCAGTGTGCGCCCGATCCTCTTTGTGATTCTGTTTGCCTTTTTTCTCAATCTGTTTACAGTGCCCGGCAACGAGTTGATCAAGCTTGGCCCGTTACGTATCACTGACGCGTCTGTCGAAACCGCGGTCCGCATGGCACTCCGTCTTGTCTTGCTCATCATGTCCACATCGGTCATTCTGACCTTGACCACGACGCCGATTCTGATCGCTGATGCCTTGGAATCGCTCTTAAAGCCGCTCGAGCGGCTGCGGTTTCCGGTTCACGAACTCGCCATGATGATGTCCATCGCGCTGCGTTTTGTGCCGACCTTGTCCGAAGAGACGTCCAAAATCATGAAGGCGCAGTCATCCCGCGGAGCGGATTATGACACCGGCGGGGTCATCCAGAAGGCCAAGGGCCTGGTTTCGGTGCTGGTCCCCCTGTTCATTTCCGCCTTCCGACGGGCGGAGGATCTGGCCGTCGCGATGGAAGCCCGCTGTTATCGCGGCGGGAAAGGACGTACCAAACTCAAGGTCATGCGGCTGACCCGGCTGGATGCGTGGGCTGCGGTCCTGATCGTTTTGTTTTTCACGGGCTTGTGCATTCTCCAGTTCACTCCCCTGATTCCCTGATACACCCTTCGTTTCAGGGAGAGCGGTCACATCAAGCGGCAAGGAGGAATCCGGCATGGAATGGTACATCGGCATGGATCTGGGCGGCACCAAGTGTGCGGCCGGCATTGTGGATGCAGAAGGCCGCCTGCTCGCGCGTGATTCGATCCGGACCGGGGCACACCGTCCCGCCCGGGAGATTTTGGACGACATGGCCGACCAGGCGATACGGCTGGCAGCGACGCTTGGTGCCGACCGCGCGCGGCTGCGGGGCATCGGGATCGGATCGCCCGGGACACCCGACAATCATCAAGGGGTCGTCCTTTATTCGAGCAATCTGCCCTTCCGGGCCGACACCGCGATCCGGGAAGCGCTGTCTGAACGGACCGGATTGCCCGTACACCTCGAAAACGACGCGGCTTGTGCCGCATTGGCCGAAGCTCGTGTGGGTGCGGCACGCGGTGTAGCTAACGCGGTCACCCTGACACTTGGGACAGGTGTGGGCTGCGGCATGGTATTGGGCGACCGGATCTACCACGGTTTCAACAATGCTGCCGGGGAGTTTGGTCATACGGTCCTGGTTCCGGGCGGCGAGCCTTGCCCTTGCGGTCGCCGTGGCTGCTTTGAGCAGTATGCATCCGCCACTGCGCTGATCCGGGAGACACGACGTGCGATGGCACGCCGCCCGGCATCGTTGCTCCATCGGTTTGCCCGGGACGAGGGAAAGGTAAGCGCACGCACTGCATTCCAGGCCATGCGTGCGGGAGACGACGCCGCGTCGGAAGTGGTCTCGGACTACATCCGGATGCTGTCGGAGGGAGTGACCAATCTGGTCAACATCCTCATGCCCGCCGTTCTACTGGTGGGTGGTGGGGTTTCCAACGAAGGGGATTCCCTGCTGGCACCGGTGCGCGACTATGTGGAAGAACATGCGTATTACGGCGAGAATGTCCCTCACACCAAAATCGCCCTTGCTGCGTTGGGGAACGAGGCCGGGATCATCGGCGCGGCTCTGATGGCCGCGGAGTCTGACGCGGGATGAAACGTTCGATCGCATTACTGACGGAATACGACGGAACACGTTTTTCCGGATGGCAGAGCCAGGCAAACGGCCGCACGGTGCAGCAGGTTCTCGAAAATGAGCTGGAAAGGCTTTTCGACCATCCCGTGCGCTTGTACGGATGCAGCCGCACCGACAGCGGGGTCCACGCGCTGGGACACGTGTCGCATTTCGAAGCCAGGGGAAGTATCCCGCCCGACCGGATTCCCTATGCACTCAACGCGCAGCTGCCGTCCGATGTGGCGGTCCGGTGCGCCAGGGAAGTGCCCGCGGATTTCCACGCCCGATATGACGCTCGTGCGAAACGCTATGTGTATCGTATCTGCAACACCCGCTGCCGACCGGTACTGGATAGCATTACCGCCTACCACGAGCCTCGCCCGCTGGAAGTCATAGCCATGACCGCGGCTGCATCGTTTTTGACCGGTTGACACGATTTTTATTCGTTCATGGCAGCCGGATCCACCGCAAAAACGACGGTCCGCAACTTGTATGACATCCGGATTTGCCGGGATCCACAGGATCCCGTGTACGCAATCCACGTCACAGGCGACGGATTTTTGTATAATATGGTTCGAATCCTGTCTGGCACGCTATTGTATGCCGGATTGGGGAAAATCCTGCCGGAGGACATTCCCGGCATCCTGGCTGCGCGCGACCGCCGGCAGGCGGGGAAGACACTTCCCGCACACGGCCTTACACTGGAAGCGGTGTTTTATCCAATGAATGGACGGATCGAGACCCTCGACGGGGAATCCCTTCCGCCCACCTGGACGGAAGGGGAG
>JAAYKS010000349.1 GCA_012522285.1 Clostridiaceae bacterium
CACCGAGCTGGTCGACGGATTCCGACCCCTGCCGGACGATTTTGTGCGCGACCTCATCCTCAAGGCCCCCAGCCGGGACATGATGAACCTCCTGGCCCGGAGCGTGCTGGCGATGTACAGTTACGACAACAACGCCGACGACATATCGCTGCCCAACGTACTGCGCCAGTCGCTCGAATTGATCGCCCGCTTTCCCTCTGTCGCACTGTATGGGTATCAGGCCTTTGCGCACTACCACAACAAGGAGAGCTTGCACATCCATCCCCCGCTGGCGGGTTTGTCCACCGCGGAGAACATCCTGCGGTTGCTTCGCCCCGACGGGACCTACACGCCCTCCGAAGCCCATGCGCTAGACCTTTCGCTGGTGCTCCACGCGGAACATGGCGGCGGCAACAACTCCACCTTTACCGCCCGGGTGGTGACTTCGACCGCGACCGACACCTATTCCGCGATTGCTGCAGCGCTCGGATCGCTCAGGGGGCCCCGCCATGGCGGTGCCAACATCAAAGTCATTCACATGTTCGATGAGATCAAGAGGGAAGTGTCGGACTGGAACGATGAAGACGAGGTATCCAGCTATATTGAAAAGATTCTCGACAAACAGGCGTTCGACCACTCCGGACTCGTGTACGGGATGGGGCACGCGGTCTACTCTCTGTCCGATCCCCGTGCGGTGCTCCTCAAAGAGTATGTGCGCAAGCTCGCCTCCGAGAAAGGGTTCGACGCGTAGTTCCGGCTCTATGACGCAGTGGAGCGGCGGTCGGCCGACATCATCTCCCACAAACGCAAAATCTACAAAGGGGTCAGTGCGAACGTCGACTTTTACTCCGGGTTTCTCTACAACATGCTGGGGATCCCGACCGAACTGTTTACCCCGATGTTTGCGATCGCCCGTATTTCCGGCTGGAGCATCCACCGGATGGAGGAACTGGTAAGCGGCGGCCGCATCATCCGCCCGGCATACAAGAATCTTGCCCGCCGGACGCCCTATGTGCCTATCGATCAGCGATAAAGCGCTACCGGGTCTCCGCCGCGCGCGCGGGTCTGGTGGAAAGGGAGTTGCATGACACGCAAACGCAGCCGCTCGGAACCGCAAATGCTCGCTCTCCTGTCGAAGATTGCCCGGGAGGAGGACCGGATTCGCGCGGTCGTACTCAACGGCTCCCGGGTCGATCCAGGTGTTTTTCCGGATCCGTTTCAGGATTACGATGTCGTGTATGTCGTCACCGAAGTGGAATCCTTTGTCCTGGATCCCGGCTGGCCGTCCCGTTTCGGGGAACTGATGATCATGCAAACCCCGGACGATATGGGGGAATCCGCGCAACGGGACCCAAAGGAACCGCGCACAAGTTATGCCTGGCTGATGCAGTTTGCCGATGGAACCCGTGTTGATTTGACCGCGGTCCGCGTCGACCGGCGGGAACGTGTGCTCGAGGACAGCCTGCGGGTGTTGCTGCTCGACAAGGACGGTCTGTTTCCACCCTTTCCGGTTCCGGACGACAGCACCTACCACGTCCAACCCCCCACGCAAAAGCAATACGACGACTGCTGCAACGAGTTTTTATGGGTCACGCCCTATGTGGCAAAAGCACTGTGGCGCGATCAACTGTCGGGAGCCCGGGTCATGCTCGAACAGCTGGTGCGTCCGCAACTGTTGAAAATGCTGACTTGGCACGTCGGGATGCGGCGGACATATGCCGTTTCCGTGGGTTCTTACTATAAAAAACTGGACGCCTTGCTCTCACCCGCGTTCCGGGCGGCTTTGACACGTACCTGGCCGGATGGAGATCCGGAGCAGATGTGGGACGCTTTGTTGCAGATGGGTCTTTTGTTTCGACGTGCCGCTGGCGAAGTCGCAAGCGAATCAGGATTCGGATACCCGGCACTGGACCACCGGCGTGTGATGGCATTTGTGCGCTACATTCGCTGGCTTCCGCCCGACGCGGATGCAATATACTGACGTGGACAAGATGGTGAAGCAGGGAGTGGTTCCTGCCTGGGATCTTGCGTTTCGTCCGGCCGAGCCGGCCGATATGAAGTCCGTCGGGCGGCTGTTCCGGGAGGCGATCGCGGCGATGAACCGGCAGGGGATCGACCAGTGGGACGACCTCTATCCGACACTTGAGCATCTCGATGCGGATCGCAAGGAAAGATCATTGTGGTTGGTCGAGGACAAGAGCCGACTGGCTGCGTCGGTCACACTCAACGAGTGCCCTGCCGAGGAGTACACAGGGATCCGCTGGAAAAAGTCCGGTCGTGTCCTTTATGTCCATCGGTTGTGTGTAGATCCCGATCAACAGGGACGGGGTGTTGCCAGAAAAATCATGTTGTGGGTCGAACGCTTCGCGGAGGAGCGGGGATACGATGTGATCCGACTGGACACGTTCTCGGGCAATCCCCGCGCTTTACGTCTATACGTGGGACTGGGGTACGAGTTTGTCGCGGACATGACCAGCCGCAAAGGGATCTTTCCATGCTTTGAGAAAGAGGTCACACCTCGATCGGCGCCCGGTCGATGACGATCACGGGCTGTACGGTGTGGTCTTTGCTGGAAAACCGGTCCAGAATGGCGTCACGGATCTGGGTGTCACTCATCGCGCAGGCATAAGGGGCGGTGACGTCGAAGATCAGTTTCTTGTTGGCGCGTCCCCAGACCACGCGGAAATCGTGTAGCGTCAGTGCGGGGTCGACTTCGGCGATTCGTTGTTCCGCGAACTGACGCAGTTGATCGATCCTCGGATCGTTGCGCACGACCGGATCCAGATGGATCACCAAATGGATGTCCAAATCATCCGCCATCCTGCGTTCGATGACATCTGCCACATCGTGGCTGACCAGGATGTCGACGTCCGCGTCGACTTCGACGTGGACCGAGGCGTAGCTGCGGCCAGGTCCGTAATCGTGGACCACCAGGTCGTGGAGATCGAGAACCCCCTCAAAACCACGAATAAAGGATTCGATCTGTTCGACCCGCTCCTCGGTCGGGCCCTGCCCGAGAATCCGGTTCATCGTCTCCCGGAGGATTTTTATCCCGGACCAGAGGATAAACAGCGCGACTGCTATCCCCATGTATCCATCCAGCTGCATTCCAATCAGCGGGCTGATCAACGCGGACAACAGCACCGTAAATGTGGCCGCCACATCCGCGAGACTGTCGACCGCGGCCGCGCGCAACATGACTGAACCGATTTGGCTGCCCAATCCGCGATTGAACGCATACAGCCACAACTTGGCGAGGATCGACAAAACCAGCACGACAACGGTGAATACGCGCAGTTCCACAGGTGCCGGGTCCAGAATTTTGCGATACGATGTACGCAACAGTTCCAGGCCGACCGACAGGACCGCCACCGCGACGGCGGATGCCGCGAGATACTCCATGCGGGCGTGGCCAAACGGGTGTTCCCGGTCCGCGGGTTTGCCGGACAGCCGGAAGCTTACCAAACCAATCGCGGAAGAAACCGCGTCCGACAGGTTGTTGACCGCATCCGCGGTGATGGCGACACTTCCGGCCAGCGCGCCGGTCAGGAATTTTGCGGCTGCCAGCAGCACGTTGATCACAACGCCGGTGATGCTGCCCATTATCCCGGCGCGCATACGGACCTCCGGCCGGGCCGGATGGTCGATGTCCCGGACAAAGAGCCGGGCGAACGCGGTTGCCATTGTGCGTGGGTTCATGAGCGCCTCCTATGTGCACGGCCGATGCGGTACCGAAATTTCATTATAGCCTTGTGCCGCCATACGGCAAATGGAAAGAAAAATCGAGTGGAAGGCCTAGAGGAAAGAAAAATGATCGGTGGATTGTATATCGGGATGCAGGTGTTGACGGAACACAAAGACATTCGGGAAGATATTTCTTTGTGTAAAGCACTCGGATTGGACTTTGTCGAACTCAACGCCAACCTGCCCCGATGCATGCTGAGCCGACTGTGTCC
>JAAYKS010000350.1 GCA_012522285.1 Clostridiaceae bacterium
CCGAACACGTTGCGGATCTGCAGGTCAAGCTTGGGTCCGTAAAACGCGGCTTCTCCGTCTGCCGATTCATATGTCAGATCCATACCGTCCAGGATGTGCTGCATGGTTGTCTGGGCATTGTCCCAGTCTTCCGGTGAGCCGATGTATTTGTCCCGGTTGTCCGGATCCCACTTGGAAAAGCGGTAACGCACGTCTTCGAGCAGTCCGACCGCGCGGAGCATGTCGTTTGCCAGATCCAGACAATCCCGAAACTCCGCCTCGACCTGTTCCGGGGTGACGATCAGGTGTCCTTCCGATATCGTGAATTGCCGGATACGGATCAGGCCGTGCATTTCTCCGGAGGCCTCGTTTCGAAACAGCGTGGAAGTTTCGTTGTAGCGCAGCGGCAGGTCACGGTAGCTGCGGGTGCGCGTCAGATACGCCTGGAACTGAAACGGACAGGTCATCGGGCGCAGCGCAAGCACCTCGGACTGGTCCTCCCCGTCCGGATCGCCCAACACGAACATCCCGTCCCGGTAGTGATCCCAGTGTCCGGAGATCTTGTACAGATCCGACTTGGCCATAAAGGGGGTCTTGGTCAGCAGGTAACCGCGCCGCTCCTCTTCATCCTCGACATAGCGGGATAGAATCTGGATCACTTTCGCGCCTTTGGGCAGCAGGATGGGCAATCCCTGCCCGATGTAGTCGACGGTGGTAAAGTATTCGAGTTCCCGGCCGATTTTATTGTGGTCCCTGCGACGCGCCTCTTCCAGTGCGTCCAGGTATTCTTTCAATGCGCCTTTGTCGGGGAAGCTTGTCCCATAGATGCGCTGCAGCATCTTGTTCTTCTCGCTGCCGCGCCAGTAGGCGCCCGCGGTCTGCAGCAAACGGAACGCCCGGACCTCTCCGGTGTTATCCAGATGCGGCCCCGCGCAAAGATCCACAAAGTCCCCCTGCCGGTAAAAGGAAAGCACGGCGTCTTCCGGCAATTCCCGAATCAGCTCCGTTTTATACGGCTCCCGGCGTTCCTCCATCAGGCGGAACGCCTCTTCGCGGGACAACTCGAAGCGCTCGACCGGAAGCTTCTCCCGGACAATCTTTGTCATTTCGGCTTCGATCCGTTTGAGATCTTCGGCACTAAATGCCTGGTCGCTGTCAAAATCGTAATAAAATCCGTTGTCGATGGCCGGCCCGATCGCCAGTTTCACATCCGGAAACAGCCGTTTGACCGCATGCGCCATGATGTGCGCGGATGTATGTCGATAGGTATCCCGGTACACCCGGTCCTCTTCAAAACGTCCCATGTCATCATCCTCCCGTCCACATTGGGTCAGTAAATTATAAGCTGGACACACGCTTGTTTCAATGCGGCGGATCAGGTTGTGATCGCGTCCCGGATGGCCTCGAACCGGCTCTGCTTGATGCCGGGCACGTTCATGATCTCCTCGATGGAGGCAAAAGGGCCGTTGGTTTCCCGAAACGCGATAATGGCCCGGGCGGTCGAGGGACCGATCCCGGGCAGCCCGTCGAGCTCGGATTCGCCCGCGGAATTGATGTTGATGAAAGGGGCATCCTGGCCGGACGGGGACAAAACCTCGGAACCCGCAAGCCCCGGGTCCGCGGCGTCCTCGACGGAGGGAATGCGAAGCAACTGGCTCCCCTCGATCCGGTAGACCAGATTGGTCCGATCTGCGGCGGCACGGGGTGTCAGACCGCCCGCCGTCTCGACCAGTTCATACAGATAGGTGCCTCGTTCGACTTGATAAATGCCGGGGCGGGCGACCTCGCCGACCAGATACACGGGGATGGTGTCAGAAGTCGCACTCGTTTCCACAGGACAGGACGCGGATCCCGAGGTCAGCCATGTGACGGGTGCGGGTCGGTCCGGGAGCACCGCGGACAGGAAGGTGACGGCAGACACCGCCACCAGCAACAACAGGATTCCGCATACGACTGCACGCGCTCTTCCCGAAACCGGCATGTGCACCTCCAGCTATTCCGTTGGAGTGATCATGCCATGCGCCAGGGTGTTGCGGTGCGTGGGACTGGCGACAAAGACGGCCGTTTATCCGTCCGTTTCGGGAGATCGGTGTCTTCTGCCTTCCCAGAGTTTTTCGAGACTGTAGTACTCCCGGTCTTCCTGGTGGAAAACGTGCACCACGATGTCGAGGTAATCGAGTAAAATCCACCGGCCTCCGTCGTACCCCTCCACATGATCGGGCTGGAGTCCGTGTTTTGTTTTCATCTGCAGCTGCAACTCGTCCGCCAACGCCCGGATGTGCGGCAGGGACCCGCCGGTCGCGATGATGAAAAAGTCGGCCAAGGTGGTTTTTTGCCCGACCGGGATCACCTCGACGTCCAGTGCTTTTTTGTCCTCCAGAATGGTTTTCATGATCTCGGCTGTTTGTTCGATATTCAATGTAGTTGACTCCTTTCCAATCTTTCGATGGCCGCATTTGTGTCGGGATGCATGGTTTTACCCCTAGAGGCCAGATGTTCTTGCAGTCCTTCGCAAGAAAAGAGAAACGCGCCGGCCAAATCCTTCCGGGCCTGCTCAAAAACGGCGTCGGAACCCAGGTAGGTGCGGGAAGGCTCCGCCTTGTCTGCCAGATAGAGTACCAGATCCAGCCAGGTCATGTCCGACCGCCCGGTTGCATGGTATCGGATCGCGTCCAAAACC
Organism: Clostridiaceae bacterium; assembly: GCA_012522285.1. GTDB lineage: Bacteria > Bacillota > Clostridia > Saccharofermentanales > UBA5734 > JAAYKS01. The sequence continues at coordinate 2,660 of JAAYKS010000350.1, forward strand.
AGCGGATCCCGGATCCCGAACCAGGCCGGCGCCAGCGCCGCACCCGCGGGACCGTGGTACAGCTGCGGCTCCGCAAGCGTCGCCGCGTCCCCCGGATCGACATAGCGGATTGCGTCATCCGGGGGCAAGTGTTTGGCGCAATCGTGGACCAGACCCGCCAGCGCGGCGGAATACACATCCTGTCCGTGATCGGCAGCCAGCCGGGCTGCCGTCGTCATGGTGAGCAGCGAATGGGACAAGCGCTCCGGGTCCATGTGTGCGAGCAACACCCGCTCCGCCGCCCGCAACCGCTCCTGTTGATCGAGATCGAGCGACTCCAGCGGATCGTCCACCCCGTAAAGTCCCGCCATCCGAATGAAACGATCTACTGCGGGCGGCACCATTTCGGTGATGGCAAGCGAATGCTCGACCGCCTCGCGGACGGCGGTGGATGACACGTCGGCCTGACGCGCCTCAAAAAAGGTGATGTCCGCTCCAAATCGTTTGCGCAACTCATGCGCGCGGCTTTCCATCTCGATCCGGTCGTGTCCCGGACGCAGACTCGCTAGAATCCGGATTTCCCGGAGGATCGCTTCGGGCGACCGCCAATGCAGGATGTCGAACAGGATGTCCGCACCACACACCATGTAGAGACGATCCTTGCCGGTCAGCGTGGCCTTTAGTTCCCGGAGCGTATCGATGGTGTAGGATCCGTGCTCCCGCAACACTTCGATCCGCGAGACCTCCACCCGCCGGACGTCGGTAAACGCCATGTAGCACATCATGTACCGCATGCCGGCGCTGGAAACCCGATCCGCCGGTTTGTGTACCGTCCTGCCGGCGGGAACCACCAGCATTCTGTCCAGATGGCCGAGGCGGATCGCGTCTTCCACCATAATGACATGTCCCTTGTGGACCGGATCGAACGTGCCTCCGAAAAAACCGACTTTCATCGGCCTGTACTCCGATGTCCGATGTCGGTCCGGAAGTGCCGGTCGCGAAAATGAATTTTCGCCACCTCTCGATACGCGGCTGCAATGGCATCTTCCAAATGCTCCGCCAACGCCGTCACGGCGAGCACACGCCCTCCGTTTGTCACGATCCGATCACTCTCCCGCCGCGTCCCGGCGTGGAACACCAGTGCTTCGACCTCATCCAGCCCGGTGATTTCATACCCCTTCTGATATTTTTCGGGATATCCTCCTGACGCCATGACGACACAACATGACTCAGAAGAATCCCATTCCACAGCGATTTCATTGAGACGTCGATCGATGACCGCCTCGACGATTTCGACCAGATCGGTGCGCAACAAAGGCAGAACCGCCTGTGCCTCCGGATCCCCGAAGCGCGCGTTGAACTCGATCACGCGGGGTCCTAGCGGCGTCAGCATCAGCTCACAGTAGAGCACCCCCTGGAAGCGTCGCCCTTCCGCTCGCATCGCGTCGACCGTCGGGCGGATGATAAGGTCCATCCATTCCTTCCGCTCGGCCTCGGTGGCGCGGTGGCCCGGCACGATCGCGCCCATCCCGCCGGTGTTGAGCCCCTTGTCCCCGTCAAACGCACGTTTGTGGTCCCTCGCACAGGGCATCGGCACCACGGTCTCCCCGTCCGTGAAAACCATGACGGTCAGTTCGTCGCCTTCCATATACTCTTCGATCACGACCGTTGCGCCGGCCGCGCCAAACGCGTGTCCCTCCAGCATGGATCGCACCGCGTCACGGGCTTCGTCCCGGGTCCGGGCGATCAGTGCCCCTTTGCCCAGCGCCAGTCCGTCCGCTTTGACCACCAGCGGAAGCGGATGGGTTTCGACGTAGGAGAGCGCCTCCTCCAATTGGGAGAAGACCGCATATGCCGCGGTGGGGATTCCGTATCGCTTCATCAGATCTTTGGAAAAGGCTTTGCTCGACTCGAGGGCCGCGGCCTGCGCGCGCGGGCCGAAGGCACGGATCCCGGCCTCTTCCATCCGGTCGACCATACCGAGCGCGAGCGGGTCGTCCGACGCGACAAAAACCAGATCCACACCGGTTTCCCGGGCAAAGTCGGTCATCCCGTCGAGATCGGTCGCGGCGATGTCCACACACTGGGCCAGCGAAGCGATCCCCCCGTTGCCGGGCGCGCAATAAAGCCGGTTGACGCGCGGACTTTTGGACAATGCCCACACAATGGCATGTTCACGCCCGCCGCTACCGACCACCAAGATATCCATCGTTGCAATCACTCCCCGTTTCTATCTCCTACCTGTACCGTGATGACGTGACAATCAGGAATCCGGATGCTCCGCCTCTTCGTCGATCAGGGTCTTGTTCCCGACGATCCGTACCCGCCCCCGGGTCACCAGCCGAACCGCCTCCGGCAGCAGGGGGTGTTCCCCTTCCGCGATCACCCTGGCCTGCAGAGACTCCGGGGTGTCGTCCTGCCGCACGGGAACCGGCTGTTGCAGGAGAATCGGCCCGTCATCATAATTTTCGTTGATGAAATGGACGGTCGCACCGGTCCACTTGACGCCGCTCTCCAGCACCGCTTCGTGCACGTGAAGTCCGTACATCCCTTTCCCGCCGAACGAAGGAAGCAAGGCGGGGTGAATATTGAGGATGCGATTGCGGTATCGCTCCACCACGCGCGGCCCGAGGAGCGACAGGAATCCGGCCAAGACCACCAGTTCCGCACCGCTGTGCTCCAGCAGCTGCAGCAGGGTTTCGTCGTATCCTTCCATGTCGGAAAAATCTTTGCGGCTGACAATCGAAACCGGGAGACCGGCGTTTTCGGCGCGGGTTTGCGCATAGGTCCCTTCCCGCGAGGCGATCACGCGGCAGATGCGCACATCGGACAAATAGCCGTCCGCGATGCGATCGATCAGATTTTGGAGATTGGTCCCGCCGCCCGAGACAAACACCACGATGTTCATCGCGTGGAGTCCGCCACGGAGCGGCCGCTATTAAACTCAATCCGCCGGATCTTGCCGACCATACTCGACGGCATGCCGCCCGGATAGGCGCCGTCAAAGCAGGTGCAGCACAGTCCGCAGGAAAGTCCTTTGACCGAAGAAGTCAGGCCCTCGAGACTGATATATCCGAGGCTGTCCGCCCCGATCATCTCACGGATCTCGTCCAGCGTCATGTTGCAGGCGGACAACTCGTCCTGCGATGGGGTGTCGACGCCGTAGAAACAGGAATACAGAACCGGCGGCGAGGCGATCCGCATGTGGACCTCTTTTGCGCCGGCCTCTTTGAGCATCGATATGATATGGCGGGTTGTGGTGCCGCGCACGATGGAGTCGTCCACCATGATCAGCCGTTTCCCGCCGATCGATTTTTTCAGAGCGGAAAATTTCATCGTGACCGCGAGTTCCCGCTGCATCTGCGTCGGTTGGATGAAGGTGCGGCCGACGTACCGGTTTTTGAGCAGCCCGGAGCCGTACGGGATGCCCGATTCGAACGCGTATCCCATGGAAGCCACAATGCCGGAGTCCGGTGCGCCGATGACCATGTCCGCGTCGCAGGGCTGTTCCCTGGCGAGGGTACGTCCGGCTTCGTAGCGTGCCTCGTATACACTTGCCCCGTCGATGGTGCTGTCCGGCCGCGCGATGTAGACAAATTCGAACAGACAGAGCGCGGATTTTTTGCGCGCATCCGGATCCCGGGTCAGAAACTCCGAAGAGACCCCGGCCGCGGTGATCGTGACCACCTCACCGGGATCGATATCCCGGATGATCTCTCCGCCGATCGATTCGATCGCGCACGTTTCAGACGCGAGGATGTAGGAAGATCCGAGCCGTCCGAGACACAGCGGGCGGATGCCCAAGGGATCGCGGACGCCAATGATTTTGTTCCGGGTCATGAGCACCAGAGAGTAAGCGCCTTGAATCTCGGCCATCATCATGAAGATCGCGTCTTCCATCCGTTCTGTGAGAATCCGATTGCGCGCCAGCAGTGCCAGCATCGCTTCGGAGTCCGACCCGGTCTGGAAAATGGCACCGTTTTCCTCCAGTCGCGCACGCATCTCAAAGGCATTGGTCAGACTGCCGTTGTGCGCGAGTGCCAGCTGACCGCCCCGATACTTGATCAGCATGGGTTGCGCGCACTCGATGCCGAGGCCACCCTGGGTCGGGTAACGGACATGTCCGATTGCGGCCGATCCGCGGAGCATGTTGATGGTCATGTCATTGAAAGCCTCGACCACCAGCCCGTTGTCCTTGTGGCAAAACAGGGTTCCGTTCGTGTTGATCGCGATGCCGGCACTGTCCTGTCCTCTGTGCTGGAGGGCAAAAAGGCCCAGATAGGTCAGCCGCGCGGCGTCATCCCGCCGGCCTTCGGTGTCCAGAATGCCGAACACCCCGCACTCGTCATGTAATTCTTTTTGTATCACGTATGTCTTCCCTCCGGGTTTATACATAAGACCGTTGCAAAGCGTCAAGTCCTACCGGCCAGTTTGTCCTGCAGCCTCCGGTTGCGTTGTTCGACACCGTCTTCCAGTTTTTTCTTGTAGCTCTTCAGCCGTTCCGACAGTGCTTTGTCAGCCGTTGCGAGAATTTGGCACGCCAGGACGGCGGCGTTCACCGCCCCGTCGATGGCCACGGTCGCCACCGGAATGCCCGGGGGCATCTGGACGATGGCGAGCAGTGCGTCCATCCCCTTGAGCGCTCCTCCGGCGATCGGCACCCCGATCACCGGCAGCGTCGTATACGCCGCCAGAACGCCCGGCAGATGCGCCGCCAGTCCGGCTGCCGCGATCACGACCCCATATCCGTCGTCCTCCGCGGACAACGCCAGCGCGGACGCGCGGGCGGGTGACCGGTGCGCAGAACAAACCTGGGCGTCATATTGGACGCCCAGTTCACGAAGTGCAGCCAGACAGGGTTCCATCACACCGAAATCCGAGTCGCTGCCCATGACCACCAAAATCTTGGATTCAGGCATATTCATCCTCCAAAAATGATAAATGGAAAGGTTTCCCCTTCCATAAAAACCATGACGCGATCATAGTATCAGCCCCGGACGGCGTTCGTCAAATGCACAAACCCGTTGTGGCACTTCGACGAATTCGTCCTGTGCGCCGTCATGATTTTTCCGGCTATTTTTCGAGCCGTACGCCCGACAAATACGCATTGATGAAACCGTCCAGATCGCCGTCCATCACCGACTGGACCGAGGTCACTTCATATCCGGTCCGATGGTCTTTGACCATGGTATAGGGGCAAAACACGTAGGATCGGATCTGACTGCCCCAGGCGATGTCCATCTGATTGCCCTTGAGGTCATCGATCTTTTCCATGTGGGCTGCGGTGGCAAGCGCAAACAACTTGGAGCGGAGCATCGTCATCGCGGTTTCCCGGTTCTGGGGCTGCGACCGCTCGGTCTGGCAGGAAGTCACGACGCCGGTCGGGATGTGGGTGATCCGGACCGCGGAGTCGGTCTTGTTGATGTGCTGCCCACCCGAACCGGAAGCGCGGTAGGTGTCGATGCGCAAATCTTCGGACCGAATCTCGATTTTGATGCTGTCGTCCAGTTCCGGCATGACTTCCAGCGAGGCAAACGAGGTGTGCCGGCGCCCGGAGGAGTCAAACGGGGAGATGCGCACCAGACGGTGGACCCCCATCTCGGAACGCGTGTACCCGTAAGCATTGTCGCCGATCAGCTGGAACGAGACACTTTTGAGGCCCGCCTCTTCCCCTTCCAGGATGTCCAGAACTTTGACCTCGAACCCATGACTTTCCGCCCAGCGGGTATACATGCGGAACAGCATCTCGTTCCAGTCCTGCGCCTCGGTTCCCCCGGCTCCCGCGTGCAGGGTCAGAATCGCGTTGTTCGCGTCGTACTCCCCCGTGAACAGGGTTTCCAGCCGCAGGCGGTCCATCTCTTCTTTCAGGTGCCCCATCCCTTCTGACAATTCGGGCAAAAGACTTACGTCCTCGGCTTCGTCGCCGAGCTCACACAAGACGAGGAGGTCATCCCGCTGCCGTTCCATCTTGTGGAACCGGTCCAGCTTTTTCTGCAGGTTTTTCAAGCGGGTCTGGACCTTCTGGGCTTTGTCCGTGTCTTCCCAGAAGCCAGGTTCCTGCGCACGGGATTCGAGCTCGGATATCTCGTCGCCCAGGTGCTCAATGTGCAGCGCTTTCTTAAGTTGCGCCAACGGTTCTTCCATCGCCTCCAGTTCCAGACGATAGGAATCGAAATCGATCATTCAGGCTTGTCTCCTTTTCATAAAAGCGGCCAGACGAGACATCGCGGTCATGATGTTTTCCATCGACGCCGCATAGCTGATGCGCACATACCCTTCGCCCGCCGCACCGAACGCGCTGCCCGGTACGATTGCGACTTTTTCGTCATACAAAAAACGTTCGCAAAACGTCGCCGAGTCCATGCCGGACGGCGTGATGTCGGGGAACACATAAAACGCACCGAGCGGTTCAAAACAATCCAGGCCTGCCTTCTGAACCCCGTCCAGAACAATGCGGCGCCGACGGTCGTATTCCGCCGCCATCTGAAGCACCGGTTCGTCACAGTTCTCGAGCGCTTCAATCGCCGCGTGTTGCGCCGTAGTCGGCGCGCACATGATGGCGTATTGGTGGATCTTGTTCATCGCCATCAGCCAGACGGAAGGCCCCACAGCGTATCCGATGCGCCATCCGGTCATCGCAAACGCCTTGGAAAATCCTCCGATGATGATCGTGCGGTCCCGCATGGACGGAAACGAAGCGATGGAGCAATGCACGGCAGGGGCGTAGGTCAGTTCCGCATACAGTTCGTCGCTCACCACCACGATGTCGTGCTGTTCGAAAAAGCGGACCAGCGGGAGCAAATCTTCGCGGGTCATCACGGCCCCGGTCGGATTGTTGGGGTATCCCATGATGATCATTTTGGTCCTGGGGCTGATCACGGCCTCCAGCTGCTCGACACGGAGTTTGAAATCGTCCTCCCGCTTGCAGTCGATGATCACAGGCACCCCGCCGGCCAACCGCACACAAGCCTCATAGGATACAAAGCTGGGCTGCGGGACGATCACCTCGTCCCCGGGGTTCACCAGTGCGCGGATCGCCAGGTCGATCGCCTCGCTGCCGCCGACCGTCACGACGGTTTCGTCGCGCGGGTCGTAATGGAGGCCGTATTTTCGTTGGCTGTATCTGCAGATGCTCTCCCGGAGCGCCATCAACCCCTGGTTGGAGGAGTAGGGGGTCTCTCCGTTCTTGAGGGAATCAATGCCGGCGTCCACAATCTGCCAGGGTGTCACAAAATCCGGTTCGCCGATGGACAGAGAAATCACACTGCCCTTCATCTCGTTGGCCAGATCAAAAAAACGGCGGATACCGGACGGTGGGGTCGATCGGACGATCCCGGACAGCAGGTCCTCATGTCTCATAAAATGACGGCCTCCCGGTCGTCCGACGCACGGACTTCAAACACAGTGCCTTCGCGTTTGTACGTCTTCAGGATGAAATGTGTCTGTGTCGAGAGAACCGCTTCCACCGGCGCAATCCGCTCGGAAACGAACATCGCGACGTCCTTGAGGGTCTTCCCTTCCACGATCAGCATGAGGTCGTACCCACCGGACATCAAAAAGCAGTCTTTCACTTCCGGATATCGATAGATCTGCTGGGCGATCGCGTCGAATCCCCGCCCGATCTGCGGCGTCACACGCACTTCGATCAGCGCGGTAATGGCGTCTCGATCGGTTTTGTCCCAGTTGATGATCGAGGTGTACCCCAAAATCACATGATCCCGCTCCAGCCTCTGGATCGCGTCGGCAATCGCCGTCTCGTTCTCATGGAGCATGATGGCGATCTGGCTGGCTTCCAGCCGGGAATTTTTCAGCAACAACTCCAGAACCCGCTCGTCCAAAGACATACGTGACCCTCCCGCATTTATTGTGCATTGATTTTAACAGCATTGGAGCGGGCTGTCATCCAAAGAAGAAGCCCGTAACACATAGGTTTCTGGTATGGATACAGTCAATCGGCGGATTCTTCCGATTCCTTCGCGGCCGTTCCGGGAAGGGTCTCCTGCTGCTTGAACACGATGAAATACAGCCCACCCATCAGACGGCCGTGCATCAAAGTCAAAGCGGCGGAAAAGAAACCGCCCAGTATCCCATCGACCCAGATGTCCGCGGGCAGAAACATCAGAAAGAGGTTGCGCAACATACCGATCAGAAACGTGACCAACAGCAGGCAATTGAAAATGTAGAACCGGTGACCGCGCGTGTGCGCAAAGCTTCGGTTGACCGCCCACATCATTTTCATCGAGGTGCGCGACAGCAAAAGCGGCAGAAAATAGAGCGTCAGCGCGCCGGCGATGAGCAGAAACACAAGGATCAGCGTCGATGTCATGGCGGAAGACAAGAAGGATATGCCAAAAAACATGAAAAAGAAAGCCATCAACCGGGGCAGGCTTTTCAGATACTTGACCGCACCGGTCCGCACCGTGTCTCCTTCGTGTTCGGCGACATAGAAGGAGGCATAGGCAAACGCGAACAACAACAGAAACAGAGACGTGACCAGCTGCACACCCACCCAGATCAATGTGCCCTGCGAAATCGCAGGCATGCCGGTCTGTCCGGATGCCAGCCCCAGTCCGGAATAGGGAGAGGACATCAGAAATTTGTAGATCTCCGCAAGGTTTTCCGCGTCGCTCGGAAAAACACTGCGCAGGATGCTCATCGCATAGGCGCACAAAAACAAGACCCGAACCAAGGTCTGGCTTTGAAGCCGGTAAAACCGGAATGATTCTCGAACCAACGCTAGCGGACGCATCGCTCCTCCGATTCCGTTCTGTCCGTCCGGATGAAGATCGCGGCACCCGTCGGCGTGACGCCAGCCGGCGTGCTCACCCCTCGGCTGCGCCGATCACCAAATCGCTGCAGATCTGTCCGCCGATGATGTGCTCTTCGACGACACGTTTCGCTTTTTCGGTATCCATACGGATGTAGGTTGTCTTCTCTCCGGAGGCGTCCACGACTTCGACAATGGGCTCCAGACGGCACACGCCGATGCAACCGGTGGAGATCAGGGAGACGTCGGCAACCCCTTTGGCGGAAAGTGTATCACGGATTGCGTTGTGAACCGGCTTGGCGCCCGCCGCGATGCCGCAGGTTGCCATACCAACCAGCACGCGCATGCGATGCGCGCCTTCCGCACCGGTCTTCATTTCCACAATCGTATTGTCCCGGATGGTTTCGAGTTCGGCGATGGATTTCATGATGGCGCTACCTCCAGATGTTCTCTCTAGTATTCAGCGTTTCCCCGGCAGGATGTGCCGGAAGGCCCGCCCGAATGTCCTGGAGTATTATAGCACTGGTGGTGAGGACGATTCAATGATGTGCAAAGAAACAAAAAAAGCCTCTTGAATTCCTGAAAGACCGTGTGATATGATGGCACTCACGGATAGATTGTTGTCAGACCGCATCCATTGTCCATGAAGGGTATCCCCTGTAATGAACTGGAAAGCACCTGTCTTCAACCCAAATCCGACATTTTTGGGAGGTACCCGTACATGCCAGACAAAATGATCGTTTGCAGGGATTGTGGAAACGAGTTCGCGTTCACCGAAGGCGAGCAGGCTTTCTACAAAGAGAAGGGATTCGAAAATGATCCTGTTCGTTGCCCCGACTGCCGTCGTGCGCGCAAACAGGCCCGTCGCCAGGACAACGGTGGATACGACAACAGATACTGATCCGTCCGACCTAGAACGACTGGAAGTCACCCGAAAGGGTGACTTCCTTTTTTGTCCGGAATCGTATACCCTCAATAACGTATAAACAAGGTTTCCTACCGATCCAGACCCGAAAGGCGGCACCCATGCACCAGGACATGTTTTCCATCCATCCGGACTTGCTGTATCACATCCCGGCCGGAGAACACGCGCCGGACCGGTTGCGCGAGACACTGGCGGCACGACCCGAAATCCGGTTTGTCTCCCTGGCGGGCATCGACCTCGCAGGCAACGACACCGACGAAAAAATACCGGTCGGTCTGTTTCTGGACGACATCGAGGGATATCTGAGCGGAGGCGTTCAAACCGACGGTTCCTCGGTGGTCCTGCCGGGCATCGCCACCTTACACAACGGAAAGGTCGATCTGGTCGCGGATCCGGACGTCACCTGGTTTGTCGACTACAACTATGAACACATCGATCCCGGCAGCGGCTTGCCGGTCGGCACGCTGCGCATCCCCGCTTTTCTCAAACACGACGGCGCGCTGGTGTGTTCCCGTTCGCTGCTCATCCGCGCGGTTGCCACGTTCGACGATGAATTGCGCGCCCTGCTGTGTGCTCATCCCGATCTGTGCGCGCGCATGGGATTTGAGCCGGAAGACGTGCTGGATGTCACATTGACCGCGGCCACCGAACTGGAGTTCTGGGTCCGCACGCCGGAAGAAAAAATCAGCAAGGAGAAACTCTCGGTTTCTCAGGGGCTGCAGGAACAATACTGGAAACGCACCAAAGGCGTGGTCCGCACTGCCCTTGAACAATCGATCGAGCTATTGGAGCGATATGGACTGAAGCCAGAGATGGGGCACAAGGAAGTCGGCGGAGTCAAAGCACAGATCACAGGCACCGGCGATCTGGGACACATCATGGAGCAGCTGGAAATCGACTGGCGGTTCAGCTCCGCGCTGCAGGCCGGAGACAACGAGTTGTTCGCGCGGATCTTTATCAAGGAAGTTTTCCGCATGCACGGTCTGGAGGCCACCTTCATGGCCAAGCCGGTGGAAGGGGTCGCTGGCAGCGGCGAACACATCCACATCAACGCGATCGCCCGCCTGCGCAACGGACGCAAGGTCAATCTGTTTTCTCCCGAGGATTACAATCGCGACTATCTGAGCGAAATCGGCTGGGGCGCATTGATGGGATTCATGAAGCACTACGATTCCATCAGTCCGTTCATCACGATCTCCAACGACGCGTTCAACCGGCTCCAGCCGGGATATGAAGCGCCGACTCACGCGGTCGCCTCGATCGGGGCAGACCTGCAGTCCCCCTCGCGCAACCGCACGGTGCTGCTCGGCCTGATCCGCAGTCCGGAGTCTCCGATGTCCACCCGCTTTGAGGTGCGGTCACCCAACCCGCACACCAACGTCTACATCTGTCTGGCCGCGATTTATCCCTTCATGCTGGACGGCATCCGTTACGCAATCACGAGCGGAAGGGACGCCCACTCCCTGCAAACCGAATTCTGCAAGAGCGAGGGCGAACCTGCCGACTATCTACAGCCGGACCGGATCTACCGGTCCGAGCTGGATGTGTTCGAACACTATGCGGATGACGAGCGAGATCGGCTCTTCGGCAAACCGCCAGCGACGGTCTACCAGACCACCCGCCGGCTGCTGGAACGGGAGGAAGGTCTGGATATCCTCTACCGCGGCGGTGTCTTTTCGGAAAGCATCATCCTCTCCTACACCCGTGCGATGCTCAACCTTTGGATCCGTGAGCTCCACGACCGGTTGCTGGAGGACAACCTTGAAAGGGTGCGTGCCTGCCGTCGGTACGAGTCCGGTTACGACTGTGACGAAGAGGCCTGGGACACGTTGAACGCCATCCGCACGTTACTGGCCAAGGACCGGCCGCCCACCACCTGCATGTTCACGAAAATCCGCCAGGCGATCATGCGGAAGGAACTGCACGCGGTGTCCGACCTCCAGCTCGAAATC
>JAAYKS010000351.1 GCA_012522285.1 Clostridiaceae bacterium
CCGGGCGGAGGCATGGTTGAGATGTACCCCGTCCACCGTCATCACCAGGCCTCTGCGATCGGAGACTTTATCCGCAAGAGGAAGCAGAGTCGTCCAGACCGAGTCGCGGATTGCCTTGGATGGATCATCGGATAGCAAGTACGTATTGTTTCCGCCCCGACGTCGGATTTTTCGCTGCTGATACCGCTTGAAATCCACAAAAGGAATCTCGCGTTCCCGGCAAATGAATTGGATGGCATGGTTATAGGTGTCGGCTTGCCGGTTGAGTTCGCTCCCGGTGGCTTCTCCGATACAGGGCAGACCGAATACGGTCGCGCGTTTGCCCGCAGCAACGACTCGGTCCATCAGAGAGGTGTACCCGTCGACAAAGGAATCCAGGTCCCGCAGGATGATCTTGCCGTGCGCAACCATCAGATCGACCGTGAGCCGCCATGGCTCCGAGCGCCCTTCCATATGAGGCAGCAACAGATCGTTGGTGCCGATCCCGATGATAAACTCCCGGTTGTCCGGATCCTCCAGACAGGGCAGGATGCGCTGGGTCATGCCTGTCAGCGTGTCGCTGCCCACTCCCAGGTTGCGATATCGGTCACGGTGCCGGAAATACCGGATAAAGGGGATGCCGGGCGGTCCATACGTCAGGCTGTCGCCAAAGCAAAGAACCGGCCAGTCGGCCGCGGTGGATGGTGGGGGCATACGGGACTCCTTCCGGATAGCTATACGGCCATCGCTCCCATTTTACCCCACATGGATGCAAAACCGGCGGCCTTGCCGGATGACTGTTTTGCATGGCCGCCGCATCACATCAATCCGGCTTGTGCCGCGGGGGCCGGAGCAAAGACATGATCACAAATCCCAGTACGGCGGCACCGCCCGCGATGGCAAAAGCCGTGCCGTATGCCTTGGCTGCACTGAACCAGGCGACGGTATAGGAGGAGGCCACCGCACCTGCACCGAATCCGATCAGCATAATGCCGTAGATCGTCGCGACATGCCGTGCACCCCAGTAATCCGCTGTCAATGCGGGAAACACGCCGAGGAATCCTCCGTACGAGAAACCAATCGCCGCGATGAAAGCAAGCATCAGATAGGACTTGGCAAATGACACCCCGATGATCGAAAAAGCGGCGATCACAAGCAGGACCAGGATCGTCCGTCTTCTTCCGAGCCGGTCTGACACCCACCCCCAGAACAACCGGCCAAACGAGTTGAATCCGGTGATGATCATGACACCGGACACGGCAGCCTGGCGCGACAAACCGCTGTCGGGCTGGAGACCGAGGATTTTTGCCATCGGAATCATCATCGAGCCGGCAGCGGTCGCACACATGAATGCTACTGCCAAAATCGCAAACTGGGGGGTCCGGATCGCCTCCCTCACCGTAAAGGTCTGCGCGGTCACGCCGTCCCGCGGGGCCGGAGGGATCCAGCCTTCCGGGCGAAATCCTTCCGGCGGGTTGTGGATGAAAAAGGATCCGATAAAACAAACCGCTACAAAGACCACTCCAAACACGCCAAACGACGACAGAACCCCGCGCGATGCGATCAATGCTTCCGCGACCGGAGTAAAGACCAGTCCGCCGAATCCCAGGGCCGAGACGATGATCCCGGTAATCAAGCCGCGTTTGTCGGGAAACCATTTTTGACAGCAGGCGATCGTGGTCGTATATGCCATGCCCATGCCAAACCCGCCCAGAATACCATAGGTCAGCCACAGCACCCAGGGGGTGGATTCCGTCGTATATTGGGCCAGCCAAAAACCGCCGCCCAATATGACTCCGGCAGCCGCAATGATCGCCCGCATGCTGAACCGGGACGTCAACCGTCCGCCGACCGTGCTCCCGATCGCGAGGACGCCGATCAACAACGAGTAGGCCAGGGTTCCGTGGGTGGCGGGCCAGTGGAACAACGCGTCGGGAGTCGAAGGTCCGATGATCAAATAGGACTGGAACACACTCCAGATATAGGCGGTTCCCAGACAAAGCTGGATAAAGATGCTGGCAATGACCGGGATCCAGCGGCTTGTGCGCGTGGTCGTCGATATAGTGGCGGCCTGATCCATGGTTTCGTACTCCTCCGCATGTCTTGTTTGGGGTACAAAGAGTGTACCGGCAAGTCGAAGAAGCGGAAACCCGCACAGGGCAGGATTCGTTCATAAAAAAACAGGGTTGTGCGTGAAGTGTCGGAAATCAGACAAAATGGTGCAGGTTCGGATTCCGTCCCGGCAGGTGTCAGGGGATCCGCTCCTCTTGTCGCGTGACAGCCCACAGATAGAGCGAGGCAACCGTCCCGCAGGGAGAGTAAGCTTGTCGGCGGGTCAGAAATTCTTTTTTGGTGAGCGTTTCGAACCCGTATAGGAGAGACATACCGCGGCGGATTCCAAAATCCCCCCAGCTCACCACATCCGGTCGCTGCATCGCGAAAATCAGGAACATCTCCGCGGTCCAGACTCCAATCCCGGGCAGAGTGACCAATCGCGCCACCACCTCGTCGTCCGCCAACGCATCCAGTCCGCCGAGATCCATCCGCCCGTCCGAGACCTCTCGCGCGAGATTCTGGAGCCAACCGGCTTTTCGCTCCGACAATCCGCAGGAACGCAACATCGCAACCGAGACACCTGTAAGTGTCTCGGGCGAGACGTCGCCGGTAAGCTGTTCCAGCTTCGCGAGAACGGATTGCGCGGCTTTTCCCGAAATTTGCTGGCTTACGATACTGTCGACCAGCACTTGAAATCGGTCGGTTCGGACCTCACGCCGCAGCGGTCCCAGCCGGTCGATCAGGGCCCCTAAGACAGGATCCTGTTTTTTCAGCAGGTCGATCTCGGGTTTCCCATATTTGAAATAGGCTGTTTCGTCTGACGAACTTCTCTCCACGACCGGCTCAGCCTGCTTTCCCGGGTTTGACGGAGGTGCCGGTCAGTGAGATCCCCAACACTCCCAGGACCCCTTCGATGCCACCCGAGATCGCCGCGGCTCCACAGCTGAAGAACACCCGCACGAACGTTCCGATAAATTCCGCAAGGACTTTTTTCATGCTCCGTCCCACCTCCCTCTGAATGGTTCGAGCGAATCCAGTACCATGACATGTTCATGACCGAAGATCCGCCCATCGAACCGAAATCCGAGCTTATGATACAACTCTACCGCATTGTCATTGTCCTGTCGGACGCCGAGATATACTTTGTCGCGAGCGCGGTCCAGTGCGATCTCTCGCAGGACATGACGCATCGCTGTCTTTGCCAATCCCTTCCTCTGATGTTCCTGGTCGATCATCAGGCGATAGATCCAATACTCACCGTCGTCGCGGTCCAGACAGTACATGACAAAACCCACCGGGGTATTCCCGTTGTAGATTGCCAGCGGAACGCATTCGGGCTGCACCCTTGCCTGTGCGATCGAAACCGCATTGGACAGCACGTAGTCCTGTTGACCGTCCGCCACTTCCAACCCGATGATGTCCCAAAAATTGTCCGCGTCGATCGGGCGGAGCGAGGGAGCCGCGGTTACCCCGTTCTCAGACAACATCTTCCCAGTGCCTCCCCAATACCTTTGTGATGAAAACGCGTGCAATCTTTTCATCGAACTGAGTCCCGGCGCCGAGCCGGATCTCCCGAACCGCCTTTTCTTCGTCCATCCGTTTCCGGTAGACCCGGTCCGATGTCATTTCGTCATACGCCTCCGCGATCGCGAGAATCCTGGAGACGACCGGAATTTTGTCCCCTTCGCTCCCCCGGGGATACCCTTTGCCGTCGATCCGCTCATGGTGAGACAACACCGCATTGGCAACCGGAGCGAATTCGCTGGTTCCGCGCAGAATCTGATATCCGATCTCGGGATGGCGCCGGATTTCCGTCCACTGATCTTCCGTGGGACCGGCCGCTTGTTCCAGCAACGCTTCGTCGAGCACGATTTTCCCGATATCGTGCATCAGCCCCGCTGTGGTGAGTTCCCTGATCTCTTCTTCGCGCATCCCCATCGCACGGGCAATGGACCCGCACAGCATCGCGACCCGGTTGCCGTGCATTTGCTCTTTGGGGCTCTTGAGGTACAGTGTCCGGGCCACGATGCGGATGGTCTCGCTCCGCATACTGTTGCTCTCGGTGAGTTTTTCCCGGTACATCGCATTTTCGGCCTCGGTGAATACCGCAGACATATCCTCGTCAGCCTTCTCTTTTGTCGCCATCCCAAACGAGACGGAAATCACCGCTGGCTGCGCCTCTTCCCCGGCGATCGCCTCCCGGATACGCCGGACGATGCCGGTCGCCTCCTCGGTCCCGGTCTTGGGCAGCAAGAGTACGAATTCGTCCCCTCCGATCCTGGCGACAATATCATCCGCCCGGCTGACGTTGCGGATCAGGGACGCGACACGCACGAGCATCCGGTCTCCCGCCTGGTGACCGAAAGCGTCATTGACCAGCTTGAGCCCGTTCACATCTGCGATGACCAGCGTCATCGGGAGATTGCGGGACGTATCGAGCCGCAGGCGCTCTTCCTCATAGAACCGGCGGTTGTACAGACCCGTCAACTGGTCGTGGAAGCTGAGCTGGAGAATCCGTTCCTCCGCGCGTTTCCTTTCCTCGATGTTCCGACTGACCCCGATTGCCTCCGTCTCTCCTGCCTCGTTCCGCCGGTATCGCGTGGCCGTCTCGATCCACACGTATTCTCCGCCCTTAACGGTCTGCCGCATTTGGCTTACGTACACCCGTACATCCTCGGGGTGAGAAACGAAATATGCGGTTTCCCGGTTGAACGCATTGCGGAGCGACTCTAAGGAGTCCGGAGCATAGGCCTCTTCGAGCGTCTGTATGGCGGCTTCTTCCGGTGTGAAGCCTCGCTGCTGCTCGACCGAGGGACTAAAGTAGGTAAACCGGTCGCGGGTGAGATTGCGGATCCAGATGACATCGGAAGCCTGCTCCGCGATCATCCGGTATTTCTCCTCACTGCTGCGCAGCGCAGACTCCGCCTCTTTTCGCCGGGTGATGTCCGTCGAGAAACTCAGGATGGCCGGCCTGCCGTTCCACTCGATGCGAACCCCTGCTGCTTCCGCCCACAAGATCGACCCGTCTTTGCGCACCAGGCGTAGCTCGGTCCGCTCGCGAAACCCGTTGTCCTGATACCGCGTGGCCAGATTCCCGCCGGCAAGCATTCGGTCGTCGGGATGGATCAGTTCCAGCAGCCCGACTTTCCCCATATCCGCTTCGGTATATCCGGTCAGTTGGAAAGCCATCGGGTTGCACAATACAAACTTCCCGTCCTGGATGACCGAGACAGCCTCGACCGCATTCTCGAACAAGATGCGGTAGCGCTCTTCGCTTTCCCGCATGGACTTCTCGTACAGTCGCTGTTCAGTCACATCCCGTGCCGCGGCATACACCAGATGGCCGTCGGGCGTGGCACGCCATTCGATCTGACGCCAACTCCCGTCCCGGACTTTATATCGGTTCACAAACCGGTCCACGGGCTGCTGCCGACCGAGCGCGGACATCACCTCCCGGGTCTGATGTACATCGTCCGGGTGTACAAATTCCAAAAAACTGGATCCTTCCAGTTGCTCCCGCGTCAGCCCGAGTGTCTCGCTCCACGCGCGATTGACCCGGACAAACCTGCCGTCGAGGTCGGCGATACACAACATTTCCATGCTGAGGTCAAACAGCCGGTCGAAAGGAAAGTCGATCCCTGTCCCGGGGATCGCGCCGGGCTCTTCGCGTTCCACGCCTGATGTCTTTTTTTCGTCTGCCATTTCAC
>JAAYKS010000352.1 GCA_012522285.1 Clostridiaceae bacterium
AAGACATCCCGATCGAGGCACGGATCATGGCAATCGCGGACGCCTATGACGCCATCACATCCAAGAGGGTATATAAAGACGCCCGACCGCACGAGGACGCACTGGAGATCCTGCGAAAGGATGCGGGTACACATTTCGATCCCATCCTGGTGCAGGCTTTCCTGCGCGTGGAACAGGACGTCCGCGCCGTAGCGGAGTTGTACAGGGATTCATAACATCCGGATGGATATGACAAAGAAGGAGGACCGGTTGACGGTCCTCCTGTGTGTGATCTCGAAAGCCTTTCAGTTCCACCTACTCGTCTTCGTCCGTCGTGTCCATTCGGGCGGACGTCGAGGTGGCGGAAGGCGGCGGAGAGATCGGAGCCACAGCTGAGGGGGAAGCGGGCTGGGAGGTCGGCTTGGCCTGGCGCGGACGAATCCCGAACCGGTAGCCTTTGTCCCGCAGGTCCTTGATTTCCGGATACTGATGCAGGCTTTTCCGCTCGGTGTGGATCCCTGTTTGAACCAGATTTCCGGCCACCAGACCTCCGATCATCAACCCGGCGGACAGACCGACCCAGATACCTGTGTAGAGCGGATCCAACCAGTGGAAGACCACAGCGACCGCCGACAGGATCAACGAGACCCCTGCGATGGCCGCGAATCCGCGTATCCCTTTGGCGAGACGGTGCCGCCGGTGGCAGTCTCCGCAACGGGGAATCCCCACGTGGCGAACATTGTAGGCGACTTTGGTCTGATCGTAAGACTTGAGCGCGTCTACATCGCCGTTCAGATTGGTTTCGAGCATATGGTTGGCTTCCGCGGGGCGGACCGAGCAATACCAGCAAGCCATGAAAATTCCTCCTATCATTGGGGGCAGGTGCTTTCGGACCGATACGGAATCATCCTTTGTCCCGGGTCGGGGATTTTTTTCTTCGGTTCCATGAGCGCCTGACGGTTTTTTCCAGCTCCACAAGGCCGAACACAAGCAACCCTGCACCTATAGGATACACCCACATTCCGATCCGCAGCGGAGTTGTGCCAAAGACGCGGTTCATGAAAGGCAGATAGGTGAAGCCCAACTGCAATACGATCAGAATCCCGGCGACGGCAAACGCAAACGGGTTGGCAAAAAACCCTTTGGACAGGGCGCGGGTTTCGATGCTCCGGCAGTTGAACAGATAGAACAACTGGCCGGCCACCAGTACGTTGACGGCCAGCGTCTGGGCGACGGCCGGATCGCTCTGTCCTGACTGCCATCCGTACAGCAGATACGTCAATCCGCCGATCAGAACGGACACGAACAGGATCCGCCACAAAAAGGTCTTGTCCATCACCGATGCGGTTGCCGGCCGGGGCGGACGCGACATGGTGCCGGGTTCGGTGGGTTCAAATGCCAGTGACAAGGCGAGGGTGACGGCTGTGACCATGTTGACCCACAGAATCTGCAGCGGCGTGACCGGCAGTGTGGCACCTGCTACGATGGCGACCAGAATGACCAGCGCCTCCGCGCCATTGGTCGGCAAAATGAATAGCAGGGTTTTGCGAAGGTTCGCATAAACCGTTCGCCCTTCCTCGACCGCCTTGGCGATGGTGGCGAAATTGTCGTCGGCCAACACCATCTCTGCGGCGTCCTTGGTGACTTCGGTACCCTTGATTCCCATGGCGATTCCGATTTCCGCCTGTTTGAGGGCCGGGGCGTCGTTCACCCCGTCGCCGGTCATCGCGCAGATTTCGCCGTTTTGCTGCAGTGCGCGGACCAATCGAAGTTTGTGCTCTGGTGTGGTTCTAGCGAAGATGTCGCAGGAGCGGACCGCCTCGCGAAGCTGATCGTCGTCCATCGCCTCGAGTTCGCCGCCGGTGAGTGAGATGGAACCGTCGCCGATTCCCATGGCCTTGCCGATCACGCTGGCCGTGATTGCATGGTCGCCGGTGATCATGATCACGCGGATACCTGCACGCTGGCAGTCCCGGATCGCCTGGATGGCTTCCGGACGCGGCGGGTCGATCAGACCGGCAATTCCGACAAACACGAGATCTCCGAGCCGTTCCGGGTCGATTCGCGACTCACCGTCCGCAGTGCGGAACGCCGCACCGAGCATTCGTTGCCCGTCATCGGCACCTTGTTGAATCTGCGTTTCCCAAAACGCGCGATCCAGCGGTTCCGCCCCCCCCTTTGTGCTCATCTGGAATGTGCATAGATTCAAAAGCCGTACGGGCGCACCGCTGATCATCAGCTCGCTTTCATCCGAGAATGTGTGCAGTGCGGCACTGTATTTGTGCGTCGAGTCAAACGGAAGACTGTCCAGGCGCTCCGACGCTTCCTCCTGTTGCCCGCTCTTGATCGCCAGGGTGCGCAGGGCCGCTTCCGTGGGTTGTCCGACCGCGGTCCAGGAGCCGTCTTCTTCCTGCGTCACTTCAGCTTCGTTGCAATACGTGTGAATCCGGGCCAGTTTTCGCAGCACGACATCGTCGGTGACAAAAACCGGTGTTCCGTCATAAAGAACCCGCCCCTCGGGTGCATAACCTGCGCCTTCGACTTCGTAGCAACCCTTGCAGGTACGTACGCTCGTAGCGGTCATCTCGTTGCGCGTCAAGGTTCCAGTCTTGTCGGTACAGATCACGGTGACGGAGCCGAGCGTCTCCACCGCGGGCAATTTGCGCACGATCGATCGTTCGCGCGCCATTTTCCGGACCCCGATCGCCAGGGTGATCGTGAGGATGGCCGGAAGCCCTTCCGGGATCGCCGCGACGGCCAACCCGATGATGGCGAGCAGCAGTTCGTTGATGCCGAACACGTTGCCCAACAGCCCATAGAGAAACAGGAGAGTAGCCACTACCCCGATCACCGCTGTCAGTTGCCGTGTGAACCGGTTCATGCTCCGGATTAAGGGGGTGGTCAGATCATCCGCCTCCCCCAGCATTTCGCTGATGCGTCCCAGCTCTGTATCCACGCCGGTCGCAACCACAACGGCAGTGCCCGTCCCGTATCGGACGGTGGTGCCGGAGTAGGCCATACAGGTCCGGTCGCCCAACGCGGCTTTCTCCTCTACGGGGTCGGTTTGTTTTTCAACGTTTTCGGATTCTCCGGTCAAAGCGGATTCCTCGATCCGGAGGTTGCTGGTATCCAGCAAACGGAGATCCGCCGGTACCCGGTCTCCGGCTTTCAGATACAGGATGTCGCCGGCCACCAGATGCTCCGCTTCGATATCGGCCCGCCTGCCGTCACGCAACACCTGCGCGGTCGGAGACAACATATTGCGAATCGAAGCGAGCGCTTTTTCCGCCCGCCCTTCCTGGATGTAACCGATGACCGCGTTGATCACGACGACGCCGAGAATGACCCAGGTGTCGATCCAG
This sequence comes from Clostridiaceae bacterium, assembly GCA_012522285.1. Classification (GTDB taxonomy): domain Bacteria; phylum Bacillota; class Clostridia; order Saccharofermentanales; family UBA5734; genus JAAYKS01. The sequence goes on from JAAYKS010000352.1 coordinate 3,342, forward strand.
TGTCCGATGATCGCGGTGACTGTCGCAGCACCCAGCAAGACATAGCTCAGTACATGGTTGAAATGCCTGAGGAACCGGAGGACCGGTGAGCCTCGATTGGCATCGGGTAACCGGGTCGGACCCAGCTTTTTCAGCCGCTCTGCGGCTTCGGTGCCGGAAAGTCCGGCTA
>JAAYKS010000353.1 GCA_012522285.1 Clostridiaceae bacterium
ATACAACCACTTGAAAGGATTTGCGCTACTCGGAGGTGTTTGCGTCCCAGTGGTCGGACTGGTCGCGCTCCAACCGGATTTCGGTACGGCGATGGTCATTCTCATCATGCTTGCTGTCATGGTGTTTGCGTGGGGGGTGCGGATCCGGTATGTGTTACTGGCTTTGTCCGGTGCGGTCGTAGCGGTTCCCATCGTTTTCACCACATTGCTCAAGCCATATCAGCAGGACCGCATTCTGACGTTTTTATTTCCCGCCTACGACCCGGACGCCACGTTTCACGTCACGCAGTCCCGGCTGGCCATTCAGTCCGGAGGTATTCTGGGCAATCCGGCCGGGTTGACCGTGTATGTGCCGGAACAGGAGTCCGACTTTATCTTTACTGCGGTGGCGGAGAAAACCGGATTGGTCGGGACGACGGCCTTGTTTCTGCTGGTCTTCTTTTTTATCGCCCGCTGTTTTTACATCGCTTCCAAAGTGCGCAGCCCTTCTTCTTCCTATATGATCACCGGTCTCGCTTCCGTGCTGGCGTTCCACTACATCGAAAACCTCGGCATGTGTGTCGGGTTGTTGCCGATCACCGGGATTCCGCTCCCGTTTATGAGTTACGGAGGGACCGCGATGATTGTCAGTTATTTTTCGCTGGGCGTGATGCTGTGTGTCTCAATGGACCGAAGTCTGAGCGGAAAGACATGAGGCTGGCGTACCAGCCCCTATCCTGAAAAATTATAGATAACCCTGCTGCCGGACCCTCGAGAGAGGGTCTTTTGTTACGTTTGCGTTACAAGAGGGGATGCAGTCGGTGGAATCGTTGCAGCAATAGAAATGTATATGTAAAATGCAGTTACGTGGTGCAAAGTGGAGTAATGATTCATGATTGTGGATAATCGTGGAGCGTTCTCAAAGGAGGGAGGAAAGCGGCATGGCAAAGTACACCCACACCATCGATGCCAAAGGCCGCATTTTCATCCCCTCCAAACTACGTGGAGAATTGGGTTCTCCTGTGTATGTGACGCATAGCCTCGATGAAGGCTATCTGGCCGGATACGCGTCCCGGCCGTTTGATGCGATCCGCGACCAGATCGCGGGTCTGTCGGGCACGGATCCACTGGTGCGCGAAATGCGCCGCGAGATCATTGGTGAAGCGATGGTTTGTGATGTCGATTCCCAGGGGCGGATCGGGATCAGCGAAGAACTGTGGAGCCACATCGGCGTCAAACCGGGCGACGAGATTTTTATCATCTACATGTTCGACAAGCTGGAAATATGTTCCAAAGCCTTCTATGAGCAAAAGCGAAAGGAAGGCGGTCCCCCGCTGACCGCACAGGATCTCACCCGTTATGATGTCAAAGGTCTCTGATTACAGCCACTTCCCGGTCATGCTGGGTGAATGCATGAATCTGCTCGCCATCCGTCCGGACGGCGTGTATGTGGATTGCACGGCTGGCGGAGGCGGACACTCGAAGGCCATCCTGGAACGTCTTGGCAGGGGCGGTGTTTTGGTCTCAATCGACAAAGACCCGGCCGCAGTCCGTCATACCTCATCAGTACTGGAAGCAGTCGGCAGCGAGGCCTCCCACCATGTACTGCAAATGGATTTTTCACAGCTGGACGATGCACTGGACGCCTTTGAAATCGGCCACGCCGACGGGATTCTCGCGGATTTGGGAGTGTCTTCCCATCAACTGGACACCGCGGACCGCGGATTCGGATATTCGCAGGACGGACCGCTCGATATGCGGATGAATCCGGCCGCGTTACTCTCCGCACGAGAGGTCGTCAACCGTTATCCTGTCGGCGATCTTGCGCGTATTCTTCGCGAGTATGGCGAAGAAAGACATGCGGACCGGATCGCACGGGCCATCTGTCGGCGGCGGGAAATCCGTCCGTTCGAGACGACCGCGGATCTGGCGGCTGCAGTCGCTTCCGCCATGCCTCCCCAGGCGCGACGCGAAGCACAGCATCCCGCCCGCAGAACATTTCAGGCTGTGCGGATCGAAGTCAACGGGGAACTGGACGCACTTCGCCAGTTGTTGGCTGCCGCAGCCGGCCGATTGGCCGATCGGGGCAGGTTGTGCATCCTGTCCTTCCACTCCCTGGAGGACCGACTGGGCAAAGAATCGTTCCGCAGCTGGGAGAACCCTTGTACGTGTCCGCGGGATTTCCCGCATTGTGTCTGCGGTGCGGTCCCTCTGGGAAAAACCGTATCAAAAAGGCCGGTCACCGCGGCACCGGACGAACTGGAAATCAATCCGCGCTCGCGCAGTGCCAAACTCCGGGCATTCGAACGCATCATATCCTGACAGTGGCAGCGAAACGGGGGAAAGAAGACATCATGGCAAAGACACAGGGCAGTTTGGCATTGGATTCCGCGAGGGCGGCGACATCTTCTCCTAAGAAGACGCGTGTCCGCACTCGTCGGGTCGTTACGCCGCTGTTCCCGGAGGGAGACCCGAGGGCCGTATCCCACACAGCCGGAAGCGTGCGCCGCGGA
>JAAYKS010000354.1 GCA_012522285.1 Clostridiaceae bacterium
CAGCAGGCAGGCGATGCCGATCATAATGAACTGCTGCCAAGTGCCGGTGGCAAAGCCGGTCGACTCGGCCAATTTCTGGATGGTTCCTCCGAACGCGTCGAAGAAGGTTTTAATGGCTTCCAAACTGGTTACCTCCCCAAAATAATCACAAGGTGTTCCCTAAGGCGGGATCAGCCGATGCGGCGGATACGGCGGACGCGGAACCCGACTCCGGGAATGCCGGAAGCCGCCGCGCCGGCGTGTTCGGTCAACGCGGCGGACAAAGCCGCCATGATCACCGCGACCAGCTGGGGATCATCCTCCCGCACGGACGGTTCCGGGACATGGACAGGGAGCGGCGATGCTTGCCGGGATGCCGGCGCGCTTATCTGATCCGGTTTCTTCTTTTTGAGAAACAAGGGGATGACACGGATGGCCCAGCTGATCAGGAGCAACATGATGAAAACGATGGCCACGCCGACCAGCATCATCGTGAACCCCAGAAACAAACGCTCTCCGACGGTGGCGTATTGCTCGGTCCAATCCGCGGAAGCCATAAACAACATACTTGGCATGTGGGATCCTCCGTATATTTATGATCGTGATCCCAAACCGATGCCGGGTCACATTGGACTCCATTATAACCGGATCGAAGAGCAGCATGCAATTGCGAGAATGACCATAGTTCGCATCCCCATGGTATAGTGTGTTCGGCATTCCATCGATGGAGGTACTTGCCCATGCACACTGGGCTCAACGACGAATTCCGGCTGGACCCACTGCGCCGCATGACGGTTTTTGTCGGAGCGTATGGCAGCGGCAAATCGGAGGTCAGTGTGAATTTCGCGCTGTGGCTGGCCACGCTCGGTTCGACCGCGATTGCGGACCTCGACATCATCAACCCGTTCTACCGTTCCGCGGACGCCGCCGGAATGCTGGAGCAGGCGGGTGTCCGGCTGGTCAAGCCGGTCTTTGCCAATACCAACGTGGACATCCCTTCGTTTGGAGGGGACGTTTTCTCCCTGTTTGACGGCTCGGCACGTCATGCCGTACTGGACATCGGGGGCGAAGATCTCGGGGCGCGGGTCGTATCCTCCCTGCGACCCCGGTTTACGCCCGCAGATACGGCGCTCTACATGGTGGTGAATTTGTATCGTCCTTTCACGGCCGATGCCGACGGGATCGTGCGGGCGGCGGCCATGTTGACAGAAGCCGCAGGGCTGCCGCTGGCGGGACTGGTGGACAACACCAACCTGCTCGGAGAAGAAGAGGCCGGCTCGATCTCGGCTTCACTGGACGAGACCCGGGCGGCTGCGCGCACCGTCGGTGTGCCACTGGTATTTCGGGCGGCTCTCGACGAACAGGCACCCCGTTCCTGGGGCAACCGGATGCCCGACGGAACCCCTCTGCTGCGGATGCGGCGAACCATAGGGTACTCCTTTTCCTGATGAAGGTGATATAATACCTCCCTGTTGTGAACCATAACGGGCTTTGCCCGCTGACCAGGAGGATTCGGCATGGCTTTCGTCTCATTCCGGGAGGACCGATGCAAAGGCTGCGGCTTGTGCGTGGCGGTCTGCCCCAAGAAAATCATCACATTGCGTTCGGACGTACTGAACGCAAAAGGTTTCCATCCCGCCGGCATCGAGGAGATGGACAAATGCATTGGATGCGCTTCCTGTGCCATCATGTGTCCGGACAGCGTCATCGAGGTGGAAAGGTAGGGCGCGACATGGACGGACGTGTACTGATGAAAGGCAACGAGGCCATCGCGGAGGCTGCGATCCGGGCAGGTTGCCGACATTATTTCGGATATCCCATCACCCCGCAGACCGAAATCGCCCACTACATGGCGAAGCGAATGGTCGAAGCGGGCGGCGTGTTTGTACAGGCGGAAAGCGAAGTGGCCGCGATCAACATGGTGTACGGCGCGGCTTCCGCGGGCGCTCGGGTGCTGACTTCTTCTTCCAGCCCGGGCATCAGCCTGAAGCAGGAGGGGTTTTCCTACATCGCGGGTGCGGAGATCCCCGCCGTGGTGGTCAACATTGTGCGGGGCGGGCCCGGACTGGGCGGCATTCTGCCCGCACAGGGCGATTACTTCCAGGCGACCAAGGGCGGCGGACACGGCGATTATCGCAATGTGGTGCTGGCACCCGCGAGCGTACAGGAATTGTATGAAATGACGGTCGAGGCATTCAACATTGCCGACCGCTACAACGTGCTTGTCATGATCATGGGCGACGGCGCGCTCGGCCAGATGATGGAACCCGTTCGCTTTCGCGCCGCCGAGGCGGACGATCCGACGGATAAACCATGGGCGTTGACCGGCACCCGCGGAAAACGGGAGCACAACTATGTGACCTCGATCTATATCGAGGCCGACGATCTGGAAGCGCTCAACCTCCGACTCCAGGCCAAATACCGGGAGATCGAGAAAAACGAGACCCGGGTGGAGACCACCGGGTGCGAAGGGGCGGAATTGCTCATCACCGCATTCGGGACCTGCAGCCGGATCATGAAAAACGTCATCGCTTCCGCGGAAGCCGAGGGCATCCGCGTCGGACTCGTGCGCCCCGTGACACTCTGGCCGTTCCCCTCGGAGGCGGTCGCCCAAATGGCGGCGCAGCCTTCCGTCAAGGCGTTGCTGGATGTCGAACTCAACGCGGGACAGATGCTGGAGGATGTCCGGCTCGCCGTCAACGGCGCCAAGCCGGTGCATTTCCACGGGCGGATGGGCGGAAACCTGCCGACCCAGGCGGAACTGCTGGACAAAATCCGCGAAATTGTCGGGAGGTGACGAAGATGGCAAAAAAAGTTTGTGAAAATACACGCGGGCTGACCGATCTGCAGCGGCACTACTGCCCGGGCTGCACGCATGGCATCATCCACCGGAGCGTCGCAGAAGCGCTGGTGGAAGAGAATTTGCTAGACGAAGCGATCGGCGTCTCTCCGGTCGGCTGCGCGTACAACAATTATCTGTATTTTTCCTGCGATATGGCACAGGCGGCCCACGGTCGCGCGCCTGCCGTGGCGACCGGAATCAAACGGGTCCATCCCGACTGCACTGTTTTCAGCTACCAGGGGGACGGAGATCTTGCGGCGATCGGTACGGCCGAGATCGTACACGCTGCTGCCAGAGGGGAAAAGATCACCACGATCTTCGTCAACAACGCGATTTACGGGATGACCTCCGGGCAGATGGCACCGACCACGCTGGTGGGGCAAGTCACCACCACCTCCCCGTTCGGGCGGGACCCGGACACCCAGGGATATCCGATCAATGTCAGCGAGATGCTTGCGCTGCTGCAGGGATCCGCTTATATCGAGCGGGTCGCGGTCAACAACGTCCGCAACATCGTCGCGGCCAAACGTGCGATCCGCAAAGCGTTCCGTGTACAAAAAGCGGGATTGGGGTTCTCCATGATCGAGGTCCTTTCCACCTGTCCGACCAACTGGGGCAAAGATCCGATCCAGGCGCTTTCCTGGCTTGAGACCGCGATGATGCCCCAGTATCCGCTGGGCGTCTTTAAAGGCGCCGCATTGGAGGTGTGAGATGGAAAGAAAAATCATCCTGGCCGGTTTCGGCGGACAAGGGATTCTATCGGCAGGCAAAATCATTGCGGAAGCGGGCTTGATCGAAGGCCGCGAGGTTTCCTGGTTTCCTTCCTACGGTCCCGAAATGCGGGGCGGGACTGCCAACTGCGGTGTCATCATCTCCGACGGCCCGATCGGTTCGCCGGTGCTGGACAGCTGCGATGTTCTCATCGCGCTCAACACCCCCTCTCTTCGCAAATTTGAGTCCAGGGTCATATCCGGCGGCACCATCATCGTCGACCGTTCTCTCGTAGACGCCGATACCCTGCGGACGGATGTGTCCTTCTATCCCGTCGAGGCATCCAAAATGGCATCCGAAAAAGGCAACATGGCATTTGCGACCGTGATGCTGCTGGGGTGTCTTTCCTCTGTGACCGGCAGTTTTTCCGGGGACAGTTTTGAAAAAGCACTCCGGCTTACGCTACCCGAGCGGCACCACCACCTGATTCCCGTCGAACTCGAAATTTTTGGTGCGGGAGCCGCACTGGCGCACTGAAGGCGCACACGCGGCTTTCTATCTCTTTCCAGTGCACTCCGGACGGTCTGCTTTGTGCGGACCGTCTTTTTTTGAGCTCTGGGTCGCAGGCCAAGTACGGTATAATGGATACAGATTATACAACGCGCAGCAATGCGCGTCGGGGGGCCGGCCGATGGATCAGGCGTTCCTGTTCAATCAGGGCGAAGACTACATGAGCTATCGCATGCTGGGTGCCCATCCCGCAACGGATGGTCCGGGCTTCCGATTCGCGGTATGGGCACCGCGCGCACAGACCGTCCGGATCGCCGGCGATTTCAACAACTGGCAACCCCGAGCCTCCGACGCAATGGAAAAGGTTGGATCCACCGGCATCTGGCAGGGCATCGTGCCCGACGCGTCGGTCTGGAACCGGTATAAATTCGAGATCACCGGCCCCGACGGCAGGGCGACATTGAAAGCGGATCCCTACGCGTTTCACAGCGAAACCCGACCGGCGGACGCCTCGGTGCTGTATACGACGCCGTCCTTCCCCTGGACCGATGGGGCATTCCGCGCATCGCTGCCAACCCAGCCCGCCGCCCGCCCGATCAATATTTACGAAATACACCTCGGTTCCTGGCGCCGGAATCCGGACGGCACCGTGCTCAATTACCGGGACATCGCACGCCGTCTGTCGCACTATGTGGTCGAGATGGGATATACCCATGTAGAGCTCCTCCCGGTCATGGAACATCCGCTGGACGCATCCTGGGGATATCAGGTGACCGGATATTACAGTGCCACCAGCCGATACGGAACGCCCGACGATTTCCGGGCATTTGTGGACATCATGCATGCGTCCGGCATTGGGGTGATCCTCGACTGGGTCCCGGGCCATTTTCCGAAAGACGCGTTCGGACTGGCCCGGTTCGACGGCACGCCGACCTTTGAATACGAGGACGAACGGATTGGTGTGCACAAGGAATGGGGGACACTGGTATTCGATTTTTCCAAATTCGAAGTCTGGTCCTTCCTGATTTCCAACGCGGTGTTCTGGCTGGAAGAATTCCACATCGACGGACTCAGAGTCGACGCCGTCAGCAGCATGCTATACCGCAGCTACGGAAGGACCGAATATCTTCCCAATGTGTTTGGGGGAGCGGAGAACCTCGAGGCGATCGCTTTCATGCGCAAACTCAACACGACCGTCCGCAACCGTTTTCCGTTTGCGATGATGATCGCGGAAGAGTCGACCGCATGGCCGGGTGTCACCGCGCAGGCCGCGGAGGGCGGACTCCACTTTACCCACAAATGGAACATGGGATGGATGCATGACACACTCCATTATTTCTCGCGTGCATGCGTCCACCGGCGGTGGCACCAGGATGAGCTGACGTTTTCGATGACCTATGCGTTTTCCGAACACTTCATTCTTGCGTTTTCCCACGACGAGGTCGTGCACGGCAAGCACTCGCTCATCGACCGTATGCCGGGGGACATCTGGCGCAAGTTCGCGGGCATGCGGGCATTGTATTTGTATATGATGACGCATCCCGGCGGCAAGCTGACTTTCATGGGCAATGAGTTCGGGCAGTTTATCGAGTGGCGAGCCCACGAAGAGCTGGAATGGTTTTTGCTGGGATACGAGACGCACCGTCAGTTGCGCCTGTTTGTCTCGCATCTCAACCATTTGTACCTCGGACGATCCTCTCTGTGGCAGGACGACATGTCGTGGGGGGGCTTTTGCTGGCACAGTTGTTCGGACCGTGACAACAGCGTATACGTATATGCAAGACACGCAGTCGACTCCTATACGATCGTTGCGCTCAATTTGCAGCCCTCACCGCTGGACAGCTATCGTGTGGGGGTTCCCGATCCCGGAGAGTATCTCGTGGTGCTGGACACTGACGATGCGGAATACGGCGGCAGCGGGTATCCGGTGATCCCGCTGGGCGCGGTGGGGATCACGGCACAACCCGAACCCGTAGACGGATTCGCCTGGTCGATCCGGATCAACCTGCCTCCACTGGGGGGATTGCTGATCGAGTCGGCCGCGGCAACCGGTGGTGGCATCGTTCCACGGCCGGAACCCGAAGGGACTGTAGAAAAAGACACGATGGATAAAGGCAGGAGGTAACAGCGTATGGCGCGCAAGGACATCATTGCCATGATTCTCGCCGGTGGTCAAGGGGCCAGACTGGGGGTACTGACCCGGCTTCTCGCCAAACCAGCCGTCCCGTTCGGGAGCCGATACCGGGTCATCGATTTTCCGTTGAGCAATTGCGCGAACTCGTCGATCGACACGGTCGGTGTGCTCACCCAGTACCAACCGCTGCAGCTCAACACCTACATCGGAAACGGACACCCCTGGGATCTGGACCGGAACAACGGAGGGGCGTTTATTTTGCCCCCCTTCATTCGCAGCGGCCGGAGCGAGTGGTACAAAGGGACCGCCAACGCGATCTTTCAAAATATGGACTTCATCGACAACTACAACCCGGAATATGTCTTGATCCTGTCAGGCGACCACATCTATAAAATGGACTACTCCCGGATGCTGGCCGAACACATCGCGCATAAAGCAGACGCGACCATTGCGGTGATCGAGGTTCCTTGGGCGGAAGCCCCGCGGTTCGGCATCATGACGACCAATGCGGAAGACCACATCACCGAATTTGCCGAAAAACCCAAAAAGCCCAACAGCAATCTGGCTTCGATGGGAATCTACATTTTCACTTGGGACGCCTTACGCCGGGTCCTGATCGAAGACGACGCGAACAAGGACAGCAAAAACGATTTTGGACAGAACATCATCCCCAAGATGCTGGACGATCACATGAAACTCGTCGCTTACCGGTTCAGCGGATACTGGAAGGACGTCGGGACCATCGGCAGCCTGTGGGAGGCAAACATGGATCTGCTGGACCACCCGGAGCAACTGAGCCTGTTCGACCGCAGTTGGAAGATCTACAGTAAAAACCCGGTCAAGCCGGCACACTACATCGGACGCGATGCCCATGTGCAGAACAGCGCGATGACCGACGGCTGCATCATCGAAGGCGAAGTGATTCACTCCGTATTGTCCGACAGTGTCACGGTCGAGCGAGGGGCTTCGGTGCGCAATTCGATCCTGATGCCGGGCGTCACCGTCCGTGCAGGGGCCGTGGTGGAAAAGACCATCGTCGGGATCGGATCGGTCATCGGCGAAAACGCCCGGATCGGAGGCGGGGAAGAAGCGGATTGTCCCTATGCAAACCGCCAGCTCTGCACCGACGGAATCACGGTGGTGGACACCGGGCTGCAGCTGCGCAAAGACGCACGCGTCCCTTCGGGCTGCATGGTCGAGTCCCGGGAAGACATCGTCGACAACGAAGTCATCGAACGCATATTCCGGGTCGTTTGACCGCGACCGGCGAGGAGGAAACCGTATGTTTAAAGACGCGATGGCCTTGATTCTGGCGGACAACAAACGGATCGACATGGGGGAACTGACCCGCCACCGTCCTCTGTCGGCGATTCCGTATGCGGGACGCTATCGGATTGTGGACTTCATGCTGTCCAATATTGTCAACACGGGGATCACCAGTGTCGGCATCATGACATACAGCAAATACCGGTCCCTGATGGACCACATCGGCACCGGCAGCCCCTGGGACCTGGACCGGAAGAACACCCAGGGCCTCACGATTCTTCCCCCGTATGCCAACGCGGACAACACCTTTCCCATGTACAGCAGCGACAACGCGGACCTCATCAGCGTGTTGGACTATTCGAGAAGCAACCACGGAAAATATGTACTGGTAACCGACTGCACCATGCTGTTCAGTTCGACGTTCGACGACATGATCCTCCGGCACGAAGCGAGCGGAGCGGATCTGACCTTCCTGTACACCCGCATGCAGCCCCGGCGGGACGCGTACCATCTCGTAGTCGACATGGACCGCAAGAACAATCTGCGCAACGTGTTCATTCGACCGGAAAAACCGGTCACGAACAAAGTATCCATGGGCGTGATCGTACTGGGCAAATCCCTTTTCGAGGATCTGGTCAGCGAATCCATTTCCAAAGGCGACCGCGGACTGAGCATCTACAGTCTGTTGATGCTGCATGCCCATTTGCAGATCAAAGGGTTCGAGTGCAAGCATTTCGTCCAGCACATCAACAGTGTCCCCTCTTATTTTGCGAGCACCATGCAGCTGCTGGACGCGTCCGATGCGCGCAAAGCGCTGTTCTGGTCCGGACTGCCTGTCTACACGAAAGTCAAGGACGAAGCCCCCGCGCTGTACGCGACCGATAGTCTCGCGAGCGGATGCATCATCTCGGACGGGTGTCGCATCATGGGCGAGGTGCGGCGGTCGATGCTGTTCCGCGGCGTGATGGTCGCCCGCAACGCCAGACTCCGAAACTGTATCGTGATGCAGGACTCCTACATTTCCGAGAACTGCGAACTGGAAAACATCATCATAGACAAAAACTGTGTGATCCGACCGGGCATCAAGCTCGTGGGATCCTACGAGTACCCGATCGTGATCGGGAAGGGGACCGTATTATGAACCGGATCAAAGTATTGGTCGTCTCCTCCGAAATGACGCCATTTGCCAAAGTGGGCGGGCTGGCCGACGTGGTCGGCACGCTGCCGCGCTATCTCGCCGCACAAGGGTGCGACGCACGCGTGATTCTGCCCCTCTATAAAAAAATCAAGGAACGGTATGCGGAACAACTGGTCTTCTTGCGCTGGAACATGCTGAAGATGGGATGGCGCACGTTGTACAGCGGCTTGTTCCGTTTGGACTGCGAAGGGATGACGGTCTACTTTATCGACAACGAATTCTACTTTGGGCACGACGCCGTCTATCTGGATTATTCGTTCGACATGGAGCGGTTTTCCTTTTTCCAGCGCGCCGTGCTGGAATCCATGGGGGTTCCGATGGATTTCGAACCGGATGTCGTCCATTGCAACGATTGGCAGGCCGGGATGATCCCATGCTTGCTGGACGCGCATTACCGAAGCAGCGGATATCACAAAAAAGTCAAAACGGTCTTCACCATCCACAACCTGAAGTATCAGGGCATCCACGGGATCGAAACCATCGCGGATCTGATGGACATGCCTCCCTTCTATATGACGGAAGAGCAGATTCTCAAGGACGGCGTCCCGAATTTCATCAAAGCCGGTATCGTCTTCGCGGATGCGGTGACGACCGTGTCGCCGTCCTACGCGGCAGAGATCATGACGCCCGAATATGGCGAAGGGCTGGACGGCATCCTGCGCCAGTACGCCTACAAGGTCAGCGGGATCCTGAATGGAATTGACACGGAGGAGTTCGATCCGCAGACCGACCCGTTGATTCCCCGGCGGTATGGTCCCGACAACTGGCAGACGGGCAAAGCGGTTTGCAAACAGCATTTGCAGACCGAACTCGGCCTGGACGAGGACCCGAGCGCTCCGCTGGCGGTCCTGATCTCTCGCCTGGTCGACCAAAAGGGGATCGAACTGCTGGTCCATACCCTGGACCGGCTGGTTGGTGCGGGGATTCAGGTGGCAATCCAGGGAACGGGCGATCCGTTTTACGAGTGGCTGCTGGCCGAGGCGGCGACCCGCCACAAGGGGAGGATTGCTGCCGTAGCCGCCTACGACAACGCATTGGCCCACCGCATTTATGCGGCGGGAGACCTGTTTCTCATGCCTTCGTTGTTCGAACCTTGCGGTCTGTCCCAAATGATCGCGATGCGATACGGCACCGTACCGGTCGTCCGTGAAACCGGAGGGCTCCGGGACACCGTCCTGCCCTACAATCGATTTACTGGTACCGGCAACGGCTTTTCCTTCGCCGGTGCCGACGAGGAGGAACTGCTCGCGACCGTGCTCGCGGCTTGTGACGTATTCCGCGATGCCCCTGATGCCTGGAACGGTCTGGTGTCCGCGGGGATGCGGGCAGACTTTACCTGGGATCGTTCGGCAGCGCTGTATGCCGGCGTGTTCGCCGAAGTGTCCGGCAAGGGACCTGTCCCGGTATGAGGATGGTGCACCGATCCAGAGAGATCGCCCATCGGGATCCCTTTGGGGCGGTCCCGCTCGACACCGAAATCAGGCTTGCACTGGAAGTGTTACAGGAGGGGACGGCCGTCAACGGGGTGTATCTGGCATACGCTTACGGGCGCGGCCAGTTTCGCACCGGTCGCCAGGCGATGGAGCAACGTGCGGACAACTTGTGGGACTGTCGGCTTCGGGTGCCGGGGGCACCGGTTTTGCTGTATTACTGGTTCGAAGTCGAAACGGGCGGAGAAATCCGATATCTGGTTTGCGACCGGGACAAAGCCGACGGAAGCGGCAAACCGTCCGAAACCCGTCCCGATTTTCATTCGCACGAGCGATTTTCACATTACGCCTTCCAGATTACGGTCTATGACGACGCTTTCGAGACGCCCGAATGGCTGCGTGGCGCCGTGATCTACCAGGTGTTTCCCGACCGCTTCGCACGTTCTCCGGAACGGATGCCGACCGAAGAAGCCGTGATGGCCGACCGACCGGAAAGGATTTTCCACGCGAACTGGGAAGAGGATGTGGACTGGATGGGCCGCCCGGACACAGGTTATATCGCCTGCGATTTCTTCGGCGGGTCGCTCAAGGGCATCGAAGAGCATCTCGACCATATTGCCGCCATGGGGGCGGATGTGATCTATCTGAATCCGGTGTTTGAGGCGCGATCCAACCACCGTTACGACACGGCGGACTATACCCGGGTGGATCCGTTGCTGGGAACGGAGGAGGATCTCGTGTCTTTGTGCGCCGCCGCCCGTGTCCGCGGCATACATGTGGTGCTGGACGGCGTTTTCAGCCACACCGGAGCCGACAGCGTGTATTTCAACCGTCTCTACCGGTATCCCGGCGCAGGAGCCTGGCAGGAAGCGATGGGGGAGAGACGTTCGCCGTATTTCTTCTGGTACTCCATCCGCGGGGACGGCGACTCCATCCAGTACGACAGTTGGTGGGGATTTCCCGAATTGCCGACGATCAATAAAGACGATTTGTCCTATCGCGCGTTTATTCTGGGTGAAAGCGGCATACTGCGGCGCTGGATCCGCGCCGGCATCTCGGGCTGGCGGTTGGACGTATCAGACGAACTGCCGGATTCGTTTTTGCGCGAGATCCGCCGCACCGTCAAACGCGAGGACCCGGAGGCAGCCGTGATCGGCGAAGTGTGGGAGGATGCCAGCAACAAGATCAGCTACGGCTCGTTTCGTGATTTCGCGTTTGGCGCGACACACGATTCGGTCATGGGCTATCCGTTTCGCAGCGCGTTGTTGAACTGGTTGTCGCGGCGCTCCACGGCACCGGAGATGGTCAATGCGCTGGAAACCATCCGCGAAAACTACCCTCCCGTGTTCTTCCACTGCGTGATGAACCTGATCGGGAGTCATGACGTGCCGCGCGCTCTGACCGTGTTGTCCGGTCATCCGGATCCCGGCGACCGGGACAGTCAGGCGGCTGTGCATTTGTCAACTGAGGAACGTGAACGGGGGTTGCGGCTTCTCCGCCTCGCGGTTGTGTTCCAGGCGGTGTTTCCGGGCGCTCCGTCGCTGTACTACGGGGATGAGACCGGCATGGAGGGCTTTCGCGATCCGTTCAACCGGCGCACGTTCCCATGGGGGCATGTGGACGCGGATCTGGTCGAGCACTTTTCCAAAGTGTTCAGTTGGAGGAAGCGGTATCCGGTGTTGAAAACCGGTGCTTGCGACTTCCGCGCCGAGGGGCTGGATGTGGTGGCGATCCGCAGATATCTGGTGGACGGACGGGATGCGTTCGGACGCACCGTCGATGGCAGTAGCCAAATCGAAGCATGGATCAACCGATCCGGTGAGGAACGGCAAATTGCCACGCCGGACGGCGCAATCCGTCTCGGACCCTGGGAAGCGATGGCGGCGGCGGACGGAGAACGCATCCTATAGAGAACCTGGCGAACGCGCATTGGCTTTTCACAGAGGGGGATAGATCCAAAAACAGGAAGCCGGCTGTTGCCCAGCCGGCTTCCTGTTTGTTTCGATTTGGTGCGGTCACCGGGACTCGAACCCGGATGGTTGCCCATACGCCCCTCAAACGTACGCGTCTGCCAGTTCCGCCATGACCGCAAGATCCGATCGTCACAGCAGTGCTTATTATATTGGTGCCGTTGTTGCGTGTCAATACAGGTTTTCTTGACAGAACAATCGATCCGCATTATAGTGTTCCTAAAAAGAACTACTAAGGAGACGGTTGCATATGGATCCGATCGACGCGCTACTCCGGTTCGGATTGACCCGCCAGGAAGCCACACTCTATGTCTGGCTCTGTCGGGAAGGGCCCAAAAACGGATACGAAGCGGCCAAAGAAACCGGCATCTCCCGATCCAACGCATACAGCGCATTGGCTGCGCTCGCGGACAAAGGAGCGGTGGACACGGAAGAGGGGGCTCCGGTTCGGTATGCCGCGGTATCCCCGCGGACGTTCTGTGGCGGACACGTTCGGGCGCTGGAGAGATTGACGGAGCCGCTGTCCCGGACGCTGACCCGCCGTATCCATGTGGAGGACCCCGCCTATCTGACAGTGCGCGGCACGTTGCGTATATTGTCCAAAATGGAGGAGATGCTCGATGCCGCCGGGGAGCGGGTCTACCTCTCCCTGCCGGACCGGCTGCTGGAAAGTCTGATGCCGCGGCTGGAAGACATGTTGCGTCGGGGGTGCCGGGTTGTACTGCTCGGAACCGGCAAGGTTCTGTTGCCCGGCGCAGAGCTGTATCGGGTCGAACGGGTGGACGAACGGATCCGCATGATCGTCGATTCTTCGGTCGTCTTGACCGGAACCCTGGAAGAAGAACCGCCGACCTGTCTGTTTTCAAGAGATATCCATCTGGTCGATTTGATCAAAGAGGCACTGCGCGGCGAAATGGGGCACGTCGGACTGACGCCCCCCGCATTATTGGAGAGAAAAGCATGATTAAGAAGCCATTCATCGATCCCGCCCCGCTGCGTACCATCGCAGCACAATTCCCGACTCCGTTTCACTTGTACGACGAAAAAGGCATCCGCGAGACCGCCCGCGCCCTGCACAAAGCGTTTGCCTGGAACCGGGGATTCCGGGAGTTTTTTGCGGTCAAGGCCAATCCGAATCCCGCAATTTTGCGGATCCTCCGGGAGGAGGGATGCGGTGCGGATTGTTCCTCTCTGACCGAACTGATGCTTGCGGAGCGTGTCGGATTTTCCGGCCGTGACATCATGTTTTCATCCAACGCGACCCCGGCCGAAGAGTTCCGCCTGGCCCGTCGTCTGGGAGCGACGATCAACCTGGACGATTTTACCCACATCGACTATCTCGAACGGCATGCAGGGCTGCCCGACACCTTGTGTTGCCGTTTCAATCCGGGCGGCACGTTCCGGTTGGGAAACGACATCATGGATCAGCCGGGCGAGGCGAAATACGGATTTACGCGGGCACAATTGGCAGCGGGATTTATCATCCTGCGCCAAAAGGGCGTACGCACATTCGGGCTGCACGCTTTTTTGGCCAGCAATACGTCCGGCAACGCGTACTACCCCGCGCTGGCGGGCATCCTTTTTCAGACCGCGGTCGACCTCAAGCGGGAGACCGGAATCGCCGTATCTTCCATCAACCTCTCCGGCGGCATCGGGATTCCCTACCATCCGGATCAGGATCCGTGCGATATCACAGTGATCGGAGAGGGGGTGCGCGCTGCATATGAGGCCATCCTGGAGCCGGAAGGCATGGGGGATGTGGCGATCCACACCGAGCTCGGGCGCTATCTGTTGGGTCCGCACGGCTGTCTGGTGGCGACCGCCATCCATGAAAAGCACACCTATAAGGAATATATCGGACTGGACGCGTGTGCCGCGAACCTGATGCGGCCTGCCATGTACGGTTCCTATCACCACATCACCGTGTCGGGAAAAGACGACCTGCCGTGTGACCACAGGTACGATGTCACGGGTTCTTTGTGCGAGAACAACGACAAATTCGCGATCGACCGCCTGCTTCCGCCCATTGAGCCCGGCGACTTGCTGGTGATCCACGACACGGGTGCGCACGGGTATTCGATGGGTTACAACTACAACGGAAAACTGCGTTCCGCTGAGGTGCTGCTGCGCGCAGACGGATCTGTCGAGCAGATCCGCCGGGCGGAAACCCCGCGGGATTATTTCGCCACGCTTGACTTGACCGGTCTGTTCGACGATCTTGGATGACCGGGTGTCGCGATTGCGGGACGGGAGGCTTGTCAAACCTGCCATGGTTCACGTATCATATCTTCCGTAGTGCCGGATAACCGGCAGGGAAGGATGGTCGAAAGATATGTGGAAGTATGTCGTTTTAGCCCTTTTCTTTGTTGCCATGATAGCCGTGGGAATCCTCTCGCACAGGAAGATAAAAACCGCCGACGATTTTGTGATCGGCGGCCGCCGTATGGGACCCTGGCTCTCCGCCTTTTCCTATGTGACAACTTACTTTTCCGCCGTGATCTTCGTCGGATACGCCGGGCGTTTCGGCTGGGGTTTTGGGGTCTCCGCCACATGGATCGGCATCGCGAACGCGGTGATCGGGACCCTGCTGGCCTGGCTGTTGCTGGCCGAGCGGACCCGCCGGATGACCTCGGACATGGGGGTTTCCACCTTGGCGGAGTTTTTACGCCATCGGTATGACAGCAAGACCATGGAAATCGCCGCCGCTATCGTCGTGTTCGTGTTTTTGATCCCTTATTCCGCCTCGGTCTACCAGGGATTGGGATATATTATGCAGTCCTTCTTCGAAGGGACGGGGCTGGAAAACATGCAGTTGAGTATGCTGGTGATCGCGGTGATCACGGGCATCTACGTGTTTTTCGGCGGTTACATTTCGACCGCGGTCAACGGTCTGATTCAGGGCGTCATCATGATGGGGGGCATCGGCCTGCTGATCGCCCGAGTGCTCAAAGTGCTCGGCGGTCTGGACGGCGGGCTGGAGACCATGGCCGCGATTTCGGACGGGGTACCGGCCGGATCCCTGGCCACGACCTTTGGTCCCAGTCCTTTCAACCTCCTTGTTCTGGTGCTGATGACCAGCTTTGGTACATTCGGTCTGCCGCAGATGATCGCAAAGTACAGCGGCATCAAGAGCAAACAGGCAGGTCGCCGCGCGACCATTGTCAGTCTGGTCGGATCTCTGATCATCAGTGGAGGCGCCTACTTTATGGGCGGGTTCTCCCGCGCGCTGGTTGAGTCGGGCCACGTCCCGTTTGACGGCACCAATCTCGACCGCCTCATGCCGGCGATCTTCCAGGTCATCCTCTCTCCCGAGCTGATGGCGATTCTGGTGATACTGATGCTGTCCGCCTCGATGTCGACGCTGGCTTCGGTGGTTCTGGTGTCGGCTCCGACGTTTTCCAAGACCATCCTGGGGTTGAACCGGATTACCCCGATCCGGATCCTCTGTCTCGTCTTTGTGCTGATATCCTATGTGGTTGCCACCACCAAGACCCCGATCGTCACATTGATGTCGTTTTCCTGGGGCGCGGTCTCGGGGGCGTTCATCGGTCCCTACATCTGGGGACTCTATAGCAAACGGATCACCCGGGCCGGTGCCTGGGCGGGGATGATGTCCGGTTTGGGCACCGTGGTGTTGAGCGCAGTGTACATCGCCTTCACGCAGACGATGGCGGTCGCGACTTCCTGGGCACCCAAGCTGGCCGTGTTGGCACTGTGTGTATCTATGGTCGTCACACCGGTCGTCAGCCTGCTGACCACCCGCATTTCCAAAATCCCGGAAGGGTCCAGGTACGTATCGCCGGCGAAGGAGTGAGCTTTGCCGCCGTCTGGCATCCGGCGCCACAACGCGTTACAATAGACCGCGGGCCCTATGGACAGCCTTGTCCGGGTACCTGCTGATCATCCATCTTCTGTGAGGTTTGTCATGAAAAAAATTCTTCTGGGCAACGAAGCCGTCGCCCGCGGCGCCTTAGAGGCCGGGGTGCGCGTGGTTTCATCTTATCCGGGCACACCAAGTACCGAAATCACCGAGGCCATATCGCACTATCCGGATCTGCACTGCGAGTGGGCCGTCAACGAAAAAGTGGGAATGGAGACCGTGATCGGAGCCAGCATCGCCGGGGTTCGGGCGATGACCTGCATGAAGCACGTTGGTCTCAACGTGGCGGCCGATCCGCTGTTCACTTCTTCCTATACCGGCGTCGGCGCCGGCCTTGTGGTCGTGGTCGCCGACGATCCCGGGATGCACAGTTCTCAAAACGAACAGGACAGCCGGCACTATGCGCGTGCGGCCAAACTCCCGATGCTCGAGCCATCCGACAGCCAGGAATGTGCCGATTTCACCCAGATGGCTTTCCGGCTGTCCGAAGAATACGACACCCCGGTCATGATCCGGCTGACGACCCGTGTGTCGCATTCCCGATCCCTTGTGGAGGAGTCTGATCCGGAAACCCCCGCTGTGAAGCCGTATGCGAAAGACATGGCCAAATTTGTGATGATGCCCACGATGGCCATCGCGCGCCACGCGGTGGTGGAACAGCGTCAGACCGCTCTGGTGGCGGCCTCTCCGGAGGTCGGGCTGCACAAGACGCGACGCGGCTCGTCCGGGCTCGGAATCGTGACATCCGGCATCGCCTACCAGTACGTGCGGGAAGCCTTGCCAGACGCGTCGGTTCTCAAACTCGGCATGATCTGGCCGCTGTCGATCGACCTCATCCGGGATTTTGCCGCGACCGTCGACCGTCTGGTCATCGTCGAAGAACTGGACCCTTTCCTCGAAACCGAAATCCGGGCCGCGGGGATCCCCTGCGAAGGCAAGTCGCTGTTCTCGCTTTTGGGCGAGTACACCGCCACTGAAATCCAGGCCGTACTGACCGGCACACTGCCGACTGCCGCGGTCTCCTGCGACGTGATGCCCGCCGCGCTGGCCCGTCCGCCCGTCATGTGCGCGGGCTGTCCGCACAAGGGACTGTTCCTCGCCTTGTCCCGCCTCAAAGCGGTCGTGATGGGCGACATCGGATGCTACACCCTCGGGGCGCTGGCGCCGATGAACGCCATGGATGCCTGTGTCTGCATGGGTGCTTCCATCGGAATGGCGCATGGGGCGGACAAAGCCGGCACGCCGGAACTGACAGGACACACCGTGGCGGTGATCGGCGACTCCACCTTTATCCATTCGGGCGTCGGCAATTTGATCAACGCGGTTTACAACCGCAGTGCGATCACGGTTGTCATCCTCGACAATTCGATCACCGGCATGACCGGGCACCAGCAGAATCCGACGACCGGGCTGGACATCCGTCTGCAGCCTGCACCGACACTCGACCTGGAAGCTTTGTGCGCCGCGATCGGTGTCCGGAGCATCCGTGTGGTGGACCCGGCGGACACCTTTGCCTCGCAAAAGGTGCTCGCGGAAGAGTTGGCGAAACCCGAAGTCTCTGTGGTGATCGCCCGCCGTCCATGTGCGCTGATCCCGACCGGGAAAGGCACGGAACGCGCGGTGGTCGACTACGAAAAATGTACGAAATGCGGCGCCTGCCTGCGCTTGATGTGTCCTGCCCTCACCCCGGGTGCGGACGGAAAGCCGGTGGTCGATCCCGACACCTGCAACGGATGCGGCCTCTGCATCGGCGTGTGCCGGTTCGGAGCGTTGGGCAAGGAGAAGAAGTGAGATGAAAATCAACGGCAAAGATACGTTGGATATTGTACTGGCAGGCGTCGGCGGACAGGGCACACTGGTCGCCGGACGCCTTCTGGGTGCGGTCGCCCAGACCCTTTCGAAAGACGTTAAGGTATCCGAGGTGCACGGCATGTCCCAGCGGGGCGGCAGTGTCATCACCTATGCGCGGCTGGGAGACGAGGTCTTCTCACCGACAGTGGAGGAAGGCCGCGCCGATTTTCTCCTGGCATTTGAAGAGC
>JAAYKS010000355.1 GCA_012522285.1 Clostridiaceae bacterium
ACTTGGGGTTTTCGTTCGGATTTCTGCCCAAAATACTCGCACTCTTCGGGCTCTACAACGTACCCCTGTACATCTTGTGTGCGGTGTTGACACTCGCGGTGTTCGCCCTGATCTACCTCGTGGTGTTTGCGTTAACCGCGCGTGCCTACGGACGGCTGGTCCGCTTCGACGCAGAATCGGCCTGAACCGGCCATTCTTCTTCCAGCACCCCATAGGTCAGCTCATCCCACCAGATGGGCTGACCTTTTTCTGTCTGTCGGAACGTCGCGGCCTTGGGGGACAGTCCCTCCCGGCGCATGCCCAACCGTTCCATCAGCCGCCAGGAAGGCTTGTTCTGAAGGGCGCATTTCGCACAGACACGATGAATACCCAGTCTGCGGAACCCGTCATTCAGCACCTCACGGCAGGCTTCGGTCGCATACCCGTATCCGTGGTACTCGTTGTTGAAAATGTACCCCAGCATCCAGGTACGGAAGGCTTCGGGCTGCGTCTGTCCAAAATAGACATGTCCGATCATGCGTCCGGTCTGTTTCAATTCGACCGCCCAGAAGGCTCCGCTGTCCGCAAAGGCTTGTGCCCGTCGACGACACGCGTCGTCAGAGGACTCCCACTCCCCCTCGTACCACATGACCTCCGGCCTTGAGATATAGACCTTGAGGTCCTGCCAATCGTCCGGCCGAAACGTGCGTACAATCAGTCGATCGGTCTCGAGTCTCATTTGTCTACCTCCGCACACAGGGCGAACCATTCGCCGCCCGCTTGATAAGGCGTTCCCGCCAAGTCATTCCAAAGATGTTGCATCTGCATGCCGGCGGCTGCGAGAAACGCACGCGCCCCGTCCGGCTCGTAATCGTGGAACCAGTTGCGGAACACACGGATCCCGGACGCGTCCAGGACCGCGGTCTGGTCGACCCAGAGTGATCGATCCGGATCGTCGAAGCCTTGTTCGAGCACAACATGCGCACCCGGGCTCCAGAACCCGCCCTCGGCTGCCCACCATCGGTTTTGGCTCCCGACCCGCGCACGGTGTGCGCGGGTGGAAAGATCCAACAGCAACTTCCCGCCCGGGAGAAGCGAACGCCGCACCACTGACAACAGTTTGTCCCGCGCCTCGTCCGAAAACGTGTTCAGTTCTCCGTATACCTGGATCGCGACATCGTACGTGTCTTGATCGTCCAATTCCAGGAAATCCATTTGCCGATACTCGATCGCAAGCCCTTCTGCTTCCGCTTGAGCACGGGCATGGGCCAGTGAGTGTTCCGACTGGTCGAGTCCGGTAACCCGGAGACCAGCACGTGCGAGCCGGATCGCATAGAGTCCCGGACCGCATCCGAGATCGAGCAGGCGCATCCCGGGTCGAACAAGGCCGGACGACAGCCAGAACGCGACGGTCGCGTCAATCACGGCGGCACTCCGGCTGGCCGCTTCGGTGGTGTCGTCGAGGTGGGCTGCCAGCAATTGGGGGGAAATGTGCGGGTCGGTCCAAATGACCGCCGTCCCAGGCTCGAAAGGGGCGGGACGGCGCGCGAGCT
>JAAYKS010000050.1 GCA_012522285.1 Clostridiaceae bacterium
AACCAGACTGGTGGCCGACGCGACGGAGATTGGCAGCACGGGTTCTGCCAAACAGGTGGCGGACAAAATCCGGTCACAGATCCCTCCCGACCGGCCGGGGGACTTTACCCAGGCTCTGATGGAACTGGGTGCCTGTATCTGTCTGCCTGGCGGGGCCGCACGCTGCGTGACTTGCCCGCTCTCCACTCTCTGTCTGGCGCATCGCAACGGGAATCCGGAAGACTACCCTGTCCGCAAGGCGGCACGGGTCCGAAAAATTGAGGTGCGCACAGCATTCGTGGTCACGACCCCAGACGGGATTCTGCTTCGCCGACGCCCTGAACGCGGACTATTGGCCGGACTCTGGGAGTTTCCCCATGTCGAAGGACGTCTGGACGAGGAAGAGGCGCGGAGGACCGCTGTCTTGTGGGGGGCATCTGTGCCCGTACTCCGGGCGTTGCCCGAACGCACACACGTGTTTTCCCATCTGGAATGGCATCTGTCCTGCTGGCAGGTCTGTGCGTCGTCGTGCGCCATACCGGATGGCTGGACGCTTGCAACAGCGGAAGAACTCCGCGACAAGTACCCCCTCCCAACCGCGTTTATTCCATGGCTCGACCAACTCGGGGATTGCGGTATGATGGGAGTATCCGAATCAGACGGGAGGCAGGACCCATGATCCTATCCGGCAAAGAGATCCTGCGGCAAGTGGAAAACGGGACCATCGAAATCGAGCCGTTCGAGCCCACCCGCATAAACCCCAACAGCTATAATCTCCACCTGCACGACCGGTTGCTGGTATATACCGGGGACATTCTCGACATGAAAACCCCCAATGCCACCCGGGAATTGATCATCCCCGAAGAGGGGCTGTTGCTGGAGCCGGGCAGGCTGTATCTTGGCCGCACACTCGAATACACCCGCACCGACGCCCATGTGCCGATGCTGGAGGGGCGTTCTTCCGTGGGTCGGCTCGGGCTCTATGTGCACGTCACGGCCGGGTTCGGAGACGTGGGTTTTGCAGGATATTGGACGCTTGAACTCCAATGTGTGCAGCCGATCCGGATCTACGCCGGAATCGGCATCTGCCAGATCTACTACCATACGATCCAGGGCGAATACGAACCTTACCGGAGCGGCAAATACCAAAACAACACCGGCATCCAGCCCAGCTTGCTCTATCGGGACTTCGAAACCTGACATCCTGTACAAATCCTGCCTCCCAAATCTATCCGGACGGATCTGACAACCAGGCATATAATAGAAGCAACCGGATGCGAGGAGGATTTGCAAAATGGACGTCAAAGAACAAGTCACAGAAGTTTTAAAGCAAATCAAGAAGGATCCCGAATTCGGGAACAGATTCAAATCCAATCCAGCCGCCGCTGTCGAAGCACTGTTGGGCATGGATCTCCCTGACGGGGTGGTCCAGCATGTCGTTGCCGGCGTCAAGGCCAAACTCGCGAGCAAAGAAGCCGGCGGCTTGGCGGGCAAGATCAAGGGCATCTTCAAGTAGGCTGCCCCGGAGTAGTTCCGCAAGGCAAAATCCGTATCGCCCGTCAGACCGATAGGGAGCCGGGCGATTTCTTGTTTCAAAGGGGCTGTGATAAGAGTGATGGAGACCATCCGGAATCTCAACAAACCGTTCCGGACCGGTTGATCCACATCGTCGTATAATGGTAAAGACCGGCGGACGGCCGGAACCATCGGGGAGGACATCCGCATGCTCACAGCCGATTTGCATCTCCACTCGACCTTTTCCATCGATGGCTGCAATACCCTGCAAGAGATGACGGACGCCGCCTGGCGGGCGGGCTTGCGCACCCTATGTTTCACAGAACATGTCGACCACAACCCGCGTGACACTGGTTATGGATTTTACGACTATGAAGCTTACCGCGAGGCCGTCTTGCAAGTGAAAGAAGCATATGAGGGCAGGATCGAAGTGCTGTGGGGCATCGAATTTTCCGAGCCCCATTTGTATCCGGCGGAGCTGGAGCGGGAGCAGCAACGCGGCTATGACATGATTATCGGGAGCCAGCATTTCCTGGGCAAATGGTTTTTCGGCGAGCGGGAAATGCTGGAACAGTGGCCCCGTGAAGAGGTGTTTTCTCGGTATTACGAAGAGCTCTGTGCAATGGCGGACCACGGCGGATTCGACGTGATGGGGCACATCGGTTTTCCCTGCCGCTATATCGGCGATCATCCGATGCCCGAGGATGTTGCGCGTGTGCTTGCCGCAAAGATGGTTAAGAGTGGGATTCTGCCGGAAATCAATACCAGCGGATTTCGCAAAGGATATCCCAAGACCCTGCCGGACGAGCCGTTTCTGCGGATCTGGCGCGATCTCTCCTGCGGCAGCGTCACTGCCGGCTCCGATGCGCATCGCATCGGGGAACCCGGCAACGGTTTGGAGCAGGCGGAGGACGCCGTGCGGATGCTTGGCCTCGAACCGGTCGTTTTCCGGAGCAGAAAGGCGGTTCGGTTATGAGCACCCGATGCGATGGTGCGCGAGGCAAGCGAGGAAACCGGTCTATCGGTACAGATCGGTCCATTGCTGTACGCCACCACGTTCCGCACCCATCCGTGGCGGCAAGTGGTGCTTCTTTCCTATCTGTGCACCGCGGGTCAGGGAGATGTCGTCCTGTCGGAGGAACACGATTCGTATCGATGGGCTTCACGTGAGGAAACCCACGCGACGCTCGCGCCCCCGATTTGCACGGATATGGATCGAGGTGGGGTTTTCGCGCAGTTGAGAGACCTGGTGGACTGACGGGAGGTGCCTTGGATGGATTTGGTACAGTGGTTGATGGAAGAGGAAGCGGATGTGTCGATCCGATACGGTGCCGCACGTGACCTGCTCGACTGGACGGAGCACAAACTCGAACCCCTCCGGCGCAGGATCGGCGAAGAGGGATGGGGAGCCCGATATCTCGCGGTGCGCGGGGAGAACGGGCACTGGGGACGGGGCTACTACAGTCCCAAGTGGATCAGTACCCACTACACGCTGCTGGAACTGAGAAACCTCGAACTCCCCCGAGACACCCCGGCGGCACGGGATGCAGTCGCATTATCATTGCGTCAATTCCGACTCTATCCGGACCAGCGCGTCTCGCACGCCGGTTCCGGGCATTCGCGCACCCGACGGGAACGCGGAGCTGTGACTTCTGATGTCTGTATCAACGGAATGTTTTTGCATTTTGCCTGCTGGTTTGGCGCGGACCACGCCGCGCTGGAACCGGTTGTAGATTTTCTCCTCGGTGAACGCATGCCGGACGGGGGCTTTAATTGCCAGTCCAACCGGCGGACCGCGCATCCGGTCCACAGTTCTTTGCATACGACGTTGTCGGTGCTCGAGGGGATCGAGACCTACCGGTTGTGTGGCTATACCTATAAATTGGACGAATTGCTGGACGCCGCGGAAACTTCGCGCGCGTTCATTCTGGTGCACCGGTTCTTCCGTTCGGACCACACTGGGGAGGTCATCTCCCCCCATTTTATGAAGCTGTCCTGTCCCTGGCGATGGCATTACGACATCCTGCGGGCGCTGGATTATTTTCGAATTTCCGGACAACCCTATTACGAACGGATGCGTGACGCGCTGGAGATCCTCCGGAACGCCCGACGCCCGGACGGTACCTGGCATGTCGGGCTCCGGTTCCCGGGGGAAGAGCACTTTCGCATGGAACCTGCGCGCGGACCCAGCCGGTATCTGACGTTGCGGGCGCTTCGCGTCTTGCGCGCCTATGGGTGCGGGCTGGAGGGCGTGGACGACAACGGGGGGGTAAAGTGAGCCGGCTGCCCGACAAGGTGCTGTTCTGGGATTTTGACGGCACTCTCGCGTCCGCTCCGGGACTCTGGGTCCATGCGATTTATTCGGAACTCGAGGACACCCTCCCCGGAAACGGCATCGGGATGGAGCGGGTGCGCGAGAAAAATCAGACCGGCTACCCTTGGCATCACCCGGAAAGGGACCATCGCGCGCTCATCCGGCCCGGTGCCTGGTGGACCTATATGGAAACCGTTTTTACGGGCATCTATCGGAATCTGGGCATCGATGAGAAAACCTCTTCCGTCATGGCCGGTCGGATCCGGCGGCGGATTCTGGACCCGCGCAACTACACCCTTTTACCCGATGCTCTGCAGGTGCTGACTTCTTGCCGCGATAGGGGATACGCGAACTGGCTTTTGTCGAACCACATGCCGGAACTTGGCGAAGTTCTGTCGGCACTCGGACTGGCTCCCTTGCTGGACGGTGTGTTACTGTCCGCCGAAATCGGATATGAAAAGCCACATCCCGCGGTGTTTGATATCGCACTCGAAAGGACCGGGCACCCCGACACCCGCTATATGATCGGCGACAATCCAATCGCGGACATTGCCGGGGCGAAGCGTGCCGGTATCCCGGCCATTCTGGTCGAAACCGCAACCGGCCACCCGTGGCAGCCGGGACCTGTCCCGCCAGACTTTACATGTTCCCGGTTGATGGATATCCTTGACTTCATCCCGTGACGAATTTCTGTCGCCGGGCTGCAGCTGGGCGGTAAGAATGGTACATAACCATATTGGAGGGAAGACGTGGCGCATTCTGGTGTTTTGTTGTTCGACGGGGCGATGGGGACCTGGTATGCCGACCGGTTCGGCCAAGACATGCCATGCGAATGGGCCCTACTCCGCCATCCGGAACGAATCGCCGCGATTCACAATGAGTATCTGCTGGCCGGCGCGAATGCCATCATAACAGATACCTTCCGTGCGGACACCCGGGCGTTGGGTTCGGATCACGACACGCTGCTCCGACTGATCGACGCTGCCTGGCGGGTTGCGGTCGACGCCGCCGGAGAGGAGAAACCGGTCTGGGCTGGATTCGGGCCGCCCACCCCGGACACAAACCTCGCTCACGACGAAGAGGCGTCTTTCGAGCAGTCTGTCTGGGACGAAACCGCGCTCAAAATCGACCGCTTCCTGGATCGCGGCGCCAGGCGATTTTTGTTTGAGACGTTCGAAGCCGACGCATTGCCTTTGCGTGCGTGCGCCTATATCAAAAAGGTCTGCCCCGACGCCACGACGTTGGTTTCCTTTGCCGTGTCACCGGACGGCACCACGCGTTCCGGCAGGATGGGACAAGCGCTGTATCTCGCTGCCTGCCGGTCTCCTTTCGTCGACATCGCCGGTTTCAACTGTGTGTCGGGTCCCACACATCTGCTTCGGTTTGTCCATTCTCTCCCGGAAAGGGAGAAGGGGACGGGCAAGCCTCTGTCGATCCAGCCGAATGCCGGGTACCCGGTATTGGACGATGGGCGAACGGTCTACAGGAACAATCCGGATTATTTTGCGGATTCGATGATGGGCGCGCTGGAGAAAGGGGTGGCCGTTCTCGGTGGCTGCTGCGGTACGACGCCCGCCCATATTGCGGCGCTGGCATCCAGACTGCGCACCCGCACGGGAGGATTTACCGCACAGGTTCCCACCTTGCCGACACAGCCAGCGGGCATTGTTCTCCAACCGTCTGTGATCAAGCCCGCGCGAAACCGCTTTGCCGAATTGCTGCGGACCGGAAGGCCCGTACTCCTGACCGAACTGGATCCCCCCGCCGGGGCGGATCCGGACATGGTGACGGCGTTCGCGTCCGCTTACCGCGACGCGGGAGCTCACATCGTAACGGTCGCGGACAATCCTTTGGGGGCGCCGCGCGCGGACGCGGGCATCACAGCCGCCAGAATCCGGCGCGAGTGCGGGATCGACGCGATGCCGCACATCGCCTGCAGAGACCGCAATCTGCTGGGGATCCGATCCCAGCTGATCGCGCTGCACAACGAGGGAATCCGCAACCTGCTCGCGGTGACCGGCGACCCGGTACCGGCGGATCTGGCGGCCGATGTGCGCGGCGTGTTTCATCTCAACGCAATCCAGCTGATCGAATATATCATGACGCTCAACAGCGGCCTGTTCGACGGAGATGGATTTGTCGTGGGTGGAGCGGTCAACCTGGGTGCCACC
The DNA here is from genome assembly GCA_012522285.1 of Clostridiaceae bacterium. GTDB lineage: Bacteria > Bacillota > Clostridia > Saccharofermentanales > UBA5734 > JAAYKS01. The sequence goes on from JAAYKS010000050.1 coordinate 5,980, forward strand.
CGGTTTGATGTCGAACTCGAGCGGGCAGCCCGCAAGGTGCGGGCCGGCGCGGCGTTCCTGATCACGCAGCCTGTGTTTGGCGAGGATGGATTGCATCGCCTGGAAGTCTTGCGGGAGGCATCACTTGGCGTGCCGGTCATCGCGGGCATCCTCCCGGTAGTCAGCCATCGGAATGCGATGTTTCTCAACAACGAGGTGCACGGCATCCGCATTCCTCCCCCGATGCTGCAAGCGTTTGAGGGTCTGACAAAGGAAGACGCATCTGCGCTCGGTGTGCGTTTCGCGCTGGACACCCTGCGCGCCGCTACCGAAATGGTGGACGGATTCCACCTCATGACCCCGTTCCGGCGTACTGGCATGGTCGCCGAAATTCTACAAGAATACCTGGCCGATCGGCGACCCGATAAAGGAGAATGAAGATGATTTTGATCGGAGAAAAACTCAACAGTTCCATCCC
>JAAYKS010000051.1 GCA_012522285.1 Clostridiaceae bacterium
CCCTTACATCGACTCCAAAGGCAATTTCGGCAAACAGTATTCCCGCGACATGCAATATGCCGCATCCCGCTATACCGAGGTCCGTCTGGAAAAATTTGCGGAAGAGATTTTCCGGGGTCTGGACCGGGACGCGGTGGATTTTGTGGACAACTACGACGGGACCATGCGGGAGCCCACACTGCTGCCGGCTTCGTTCCCCAGCGTACTAGTCAACGCCAACCAGGGGATCGCCGTCGGTATGGCCAGCAACATCTGTCCGTTCAATCTGCGGGAGGTGTGCGAAGCCACCATCGCCTATCTGAAAGATCCGGGTACGGATTTGCTGGACATTCTTCCGGCACCGGATTTCCCGTCCGGTGGCGAGATCATCTACAACGCAAACGACATGCGCCGCGTGCTGACCTCCGGACGGGGATCGGTTCGCCTCCGGGCCAAATACAGGATTGACAAAAAGAACGGGGTGATCGAAGTCTACGAGATCCCCTATTCCACCACCGTCGAGGCGATTATCGACGAACTCTCGGATTTGGTAAAGAGCAACAAAATCCGGGAAATCGCAGATGTACGCGACGAAACAGACCTGAGCGGGCTTCGGATCGCCATCGACTACAAAAAAAGCGCGGATCCGGAATTGCTGGTCCAGAAGCTGTTCCGCCAGACCTCCATGCAATCCACCTTTAGCTGCAATTTCAACATTCTGATCAACGGAATGCCCCGCGTACTGGGGGTCAAACAGATATTGGGGGAATGGCTTTCCTGGCGCAGATCCTGCATCAAGCGGGAAACCGCTTTTGAACTCCAGCGCAAGCAGGATCGGCTCCATCTCTTGATGGGAATGGAAAAAATCCTACTGGACATCGACAAGGCGGTGGCGATCGTCCGCGAAACGGACAAGGAATCCGAAGTGGTCCCCCGCCTGATGGCCGGGTTCGACATCGATGAGATCCAGGCCGAGTACGTCGCGGAAATCCGGCTCCGCCAACTGAACCGGGAATATATTCTGTCGCGCGTCGCGGACATCCGGACGCTGCGGGACGATATCGAAGATCTCAAGGATGTGTTGGCCGACAAAGAGAGGCTCGACGCGATCATCATCCAGGCGTTGACTTCGGTGGCAAAAAAGTACGGGACCGACCGTCGTTCCGTCATCGTACCGGACGAAGAAGTGGAGGAATTCTCGGATCACCAGATGATCGAGGACTTCCGGCTGCGGCTGTACCTGACCGCGCACGGGTATGTGAAAAAGCTGGCGTTGACGTCTTTGCGGAGTGCCGGGGATCTGAAAACGAAAGAAGAAGACTGGATCATCCAGGATATGGAAAGCCACAACAAGGCGGAGCTGGTGTTTTTTACAGACCGATGCAACGCATACAAGCTCAGCGCCTATGAAATCCGGGATCACAAACCCTCGGACATGGGAGAATACACGCCCAATTTGCTATCCCTCGAGGAAGGGGAGCGCGTCGTCCATCTGGTCGCCACGGACGACTTTGCAGGATATATGATGATCGGGTTTCAAAACGGCAAGGTCGCCCGCATTCCGCTGAAAGCATATGAGACCAAAACGCGACGCCGCAGGCTGATCAACGCATATGCCTCCGCCTCTCCAGTGGTCGCCATCAACCATTCTGTCGAGGAAGAGCCCTATGCCGTGCTGTCAAGCAACAACAGGATGCTGGTGTTTGAGAGCAAGGATGTGCCGGAAAAGGCGACGCGCACTGCGCAGGGGGTGCAGGTGCTGCTATCGAGAAAGGGAAGTGTCATGACCGGTCTCAGACGAGCGGCCGAAGCGGGGATCAAGGACCCCAAGTCCTACCGCGCGCGTAAAATTCCGGCCGCCGGTTCCCTGATCCGGGAGGGCTCACTGGAAGAACGGCAAATGGGACTGGACGGAATGCCACATGAGACGTGAACTCTATCTTGAAGACAACGGCGTGGGCGGCAGCGCGTTCCGGCCGGTGCTGGCCATTGTCATGGCTCTGGTGCTTGTCGCGTCCGTTGCGTTTGGCCTCTATGTAAAGCTGCACAGGGAGACGGTACTGGACGCGCAGCAGCGATTCGACCTAGCCATGGTAGACGCGCGATATCCGGACGCGCTGGAGGTCCTGCGCGACGTGCAGGCTCATGTGGCTGACCAGGGCGCAGAAGGAAGCGGTGGGCCGGATGCCGAGCTGTTCCGTGAGACACTCGATCAGATGGAACGCTCGGTCGAGGAGCGGGTGCAATCGATCTTTTTGCAGCCGGCAAAAGGGAGAGAACCGCTGTCTCCCGACGACCGGAACTTTCTCGAGGGGATGGGGGAACTGACCGGGATGCTGGTGTCCGGCAGGTTACGTGAGATGTGCGCAGGCCTGCTGACCGGCACCGAGACGCGTGAAGCGGTCGACAACGCGTTTTTGGTGTTGGGCACCCTGTCCAATGTCAGTCAGCCAACCCGCGCGCTCAAGCAAGAGCTGGATACGATCGAAAGCCATGCCGAAGCGGTGCAGGCGGCGGAGTCGACGCTGGCAGAAGCCCGGTATTTCGAGACCCTGGATCAGTTCGAGTGGATCGCTTCCGAATCCACAGGATTTGTACAGTCCTACGTCCTGGGGCGCGCACAGGCATGCAAGGATGAAATGCTGGCGCCGCTTTCCGAGCGAGCGTCCACCATGCTCCGTGCCGGACGATTCTATTCCGCACGCGATTTGCTGGAGCGGTTGCGCGGCGTGTTCCCCGAGAACAAAGAAGTGTCGAAACTGTTTGCGACCGCGGTTTCAAACACCGCGGAGACGCTGGAGGTCCATTTTGGTCCGGTCGAACACATCTCTGTGAAACCGTTGATCGTCACGCCGGCCAGAGCCTTTGACAATGACGCAAATGCAGCAGCGATCGCACAGGGGATGATGACGACTTCCGAGTTTCGCGCGTTGCTCTCAGGGTTGTACGAACGCGGCTATGTGCTGATCGACATCGACACCCTGCTGGACGCGGAGGGGCAGCTCGCCTCCATTCTTGTCCCTCCCGGCAAGAAACCGTTGCTGTTCACAATGGAGACCGCCAACTACTATGCCCACCGCGCGGCGAACGGCCTGTGTTCCAACCTCGTGCTGGACGGAGACGGGAACGTCAGCGGGCAGTACCTGGACGAAAAAGGGGTTCAGCGTGTCGATCGTGAAGCTGAAGCGATCGGCATCTTGGAGCGCTTTGTGGAGGATCATCCCGACTTTTCATTTGACGGTGCCAAGGGAATCGTGTCGCTGACCGGGTATGAAAGCATCTACGGATACGTGTGCAACAGCGATCAGTTGACTAGCAGGAACGAAAACAATGCCGAATCCGGTCTGGCCCCCCAGCAGATGGGAGAGGCCCAAATGGCGGAAAACCGCGAGGCAGTCAAAGCGATCACCGAACGGCTGGTGTCGAGCGGATGGCGCATTGCGTCTTCCACCTATGCGTTCCTGCAGGCAGGCAGCGATGACACGACCCGCGAGGCACTCGAGGCGGATACCATCCGATGGGAGGAACAGGTTGGCAGTCTGGTCGGGCAAACCGACATCCTGATGTACCCCAACGGCTCTTTCCTCAACGGAGACGATCCGCGATGTGTGATGCTGCGAGAGCGCGGATTCCGGTACTTTGCCGGTCTGGGACCCCAGGCGTACGTGTATTATCGGGAAAATTACGTCTATATGGATAAAACCGCGATCAATGGCTATGCGATGGAGCAAGCCGATTTGTCACGGTTTTTCGACGCACGGACCGCGCGGGATGCCCTGCGGCCGTGAGGGGATGAGCGATTCGGTCAGCGAGGAAAGAACTCTTTGTACAGTTCCCGGATCGCAAAATCGCAGAATTCCTCGCGCACACCAAACATCACGCTGATTTCCGAGGCACCCTGGTTGATGACCTCCAGGTTGACCCCGGCGCGCGCCAGCGCCGTTGCCGCCCGAGCGGTCACGCCGACGGTGCGTGCCATCGCAGCGCCGACGATCATGACGATCGACAGGTTGCGCGTGACCTCTACATGTTCGACGCCGATCTCTTCGATCAGCCGCCTTTTGATGGTTTCTTCCTTTTCATGGGGCAACATCGAACTGCGCAATACGATGGACAG
>JAAYKS010000052.1 GCA_012522285.1 Clostridiaceae bacterium
AGGTTCAGTTTGTTTTGGAAATCTGCAGCGGTGAGTGTGAATCCTTCGATGTCCATCAAGCCGTCCGCATACAGGCGGGCCAGGAACTTGACAGCCTCTTTGAACTCTTCAGTTGTGGCCTGGCAATAGACCTTCCCGTCTTTCACATCGGCCCAGACGGCATTGAAGGCACCGCCGCCGATACCAAAGCCGAAGGAAGACATGATGTAGCCGAAGCCGTTATTCGCGGAAATATCCTTGTTGAAGGCAAACGGAATTTCATCTGCCTGGCCATTCCCGTTGGGGTCTTCGGTCTTGAAGAGTTTGAGGACTTCGTAGAATTCCTCGGTCGTCTTGGGCATTTCGCGGTCAACCGCTTCGAGCCAGGCTTTGTTGATGATGCCGACGCCGTTGGTGGTCATCCACGGACCCGAGTTGACGCGGGCGATGCCGTAGGTGTTCCCGTCCGGAGCGACGATCATTTTTTCCAGCTCCGGCAGTTCTTCGTACAATGCGGTGAAATTCGGAGCATAGTTCTTAATCAGATCCTGCATCGGGATGAAGGTTCCGTCCGGACCGTATTTGGTCAGGTCCGCTGCGGTGATCTGGGACTCGATGATGTCCGGCAGATCCCCTGTGGCCAGCCGCAGATTTTTGGTCTCTTCCCATGCTTCGCTTGGAATCTGGATCCATTCGACGTGGACATTCAGAACTTCCTCATCCTTCTGTACCAGCGGGATGGTGTTCAGATCCGCCGGCATTTCAGCTCTGGAGTTCATCATAATGCGCAGGGTGACTTTCTCGTCGGGGCAGATGGGATAGCCCGTGGGATTGAAGTTTTCGATAGCCCCCGGCTGGGTTGTCTCGACAGGTTTGGTGGTCTCCCCGGGTTTTGCGGTCGTTGTGGGCGTGTTGTCACCGCACCCCGCAACCAACCCGATCATCAGGCTGATCACCAGCAGGAGAGCGATCTTGGCAAAAATAGATTTCATTCCTATGTCTCCTTTCAAATGTGAATGACACAGATTGAATCAGGCAAGTCTGGCGGTAATCATCTCCTTCCTCGCACACATACCGGATGACCCGTATCAGGTTCCCAGTATGATTTCTGTAAATGAATACGGCGGTATGTCGAATGTGTCTTTCTTCTTATCGTAAGGCGACGCATGCCGGTACGCGGACCGGATGTTCCCTTGCGACCGCACGGTTTCCTGGACGCGTCCGCCTGCAGCGGTCATCCGTTTCATGGAGAAAGTCAGAAAATTGCGTCCCAACAGAGAGAAGTCCAGTGTCGCGCGCGTTCCTTTGTCGCATTTGTTGAGCAGATAGACGATCAGCTTTGACTCGTCACTGTTCCAGGCGGCCTGGATTTCCACACTCTTGAGACTGTTCGGCTCGTACCCTTCGATCTGCAGAGCCCAGGAGGCTTCGGTGCGGGACATGTGTTCAAACAAAAGCCCGCAGATCGGAAGTACCGTTTCCTCTTTGGACACCTCGATACAGGACTGCCCCGACGTATTGCACAGATTGTTGAAACACATGAACTGGACAATACCGCCGTACCGGTGATAGTTCATGAGGTTTCCGACCAGTGTCAAACCATAAATCCAGGTCCGGCGGGCTTCTCGATGGGTGATCCCGTTTGTGTCGTAGAGCGCCCGGGTAAAGGGGGCCAGGGTGCCTGGCCGGTTCTGCAGTGCTTCTGTGTCGGTGTAATACAGTTTGTGCTCATGGGTCGCGTTATAGTTCCGCACGATCCCGACTTTACGGGCGATATTTTCCGGTTCACAGATCCGATCTGCCAAAAATTCGACATGCTCCCCGCAAATTTCCAGAATCCGTTCGATCTTGGACGAGTTCCCGTGGTAAGAACAGACCCCGATTTGAATCGACGGATCGACCGACTTCATCGCTTTGGAATAACGGATGATCGTTTCCGCGTATTCGACATGTCCGAACCAGCGGTAGGTTTCATTGTCCATTTCCCAATACTTCACACGGTAGGGTTCCGGGTGTCCGTTGGCGGCACGGAGACGCCCCATTTCGGTGGTCTTTGCGTCTCCGTTGCAGTACTCCACCCATTGCCGCGCGCACTCGATACCCGCCTCGATGTCGGTGACATGGGGGAGATCGAATCCGTGCGGTTGCCAGGCAGGCGGAAATCCGTCTTCGGTGTCACTGAACAGGTATCTCTTTTTGGGATGGAACATGTTGACGACCAGCATCGCCTCCGATCCGACGGACTCGCACAACTGCAGGAACTCGTCGGTCCCTACATCGATGTAGTTGATGTCACCCCAGAAATAGGAGGGTTCCGGTTTACGGCTGTCCATAGAACCGATCCCGTCCCGCCAGTCGTGCAGTGACGCGAAACAGCCGCCGGGAAACCGGACGACACCCGGATTGACCCGCCGGAGACCGGCGACTACGTCATGCCGCCATCCGCGGTCGGTGTCGAGCGGCATCAATGAAAACGCATCCGCCAGCACCATAGAACCAGGAGAGACAAAAAGACTGAATGTCGCCTCTCCCTCAAAATTGCCATTCTCGAAAACTGCCTCAACAATACGGCCTTCACGCGATATGGTTCCCAGCGGGATCACTGCCATCGGGTTGGAAAAATCCAGCCCGTCGGTCTGATAGAAGCGGATTTCCGCCTCTGCGGGTTCGTCCGTCATGGATTGGAAATATCCGCGGAATTGATACCGCTCGCCGGGACTAAGCCGCTTGCCGTCCTGGGCTACACCGCACCACCGGGACGGTTCAAAATTGTGGACTCTCAGGCAATGTTTTCCATGGATACCGCCTTCGATCTGCTCCACCGTAAGGGAGTAAAAAGGCGCTTTCTCCACAACAAAAGTACTGTCGGGCGCAATGCAGGCCGGTCGGTCGTGAGCCGGACAGGCATACCAGCGATTGTGCTCATAGCCGCTGTGGTACCACTCCTGCTCCGACCAGTCGTTGCCGACGACATTGTTTCCGCCAAACCAGTCATAGGTGGCCGGTGTGATCTGGAAAAACTTTTCAAAACTCCGGTTGAACAGCATCTCGGACCACATGCCCTCGACCTGATATCCGAATCCCACCTCGATGAAATTGCTGCACAGCAAAGGGCTGACCGGTGTGTCCGCTGTCTTATTAGGGGTCACTCTAAAGATCTTGTTCCCGTCCTGATATTCACTGACGTTGGTCAAGTCCATACGAGCGGTCCTTTCTCGATTGACGCTTCCCATAGTCGCCTGTGTTCGGAATCGTTTATGAGCATGGCGGCGTGTGCGCCCACGATAATTGAACAGTACCATACCCGAAAAAGGATGGCAAGTTGCACAAAACCGGTGTGCAACATAACGATGTCCGAACGACGCCTCGGATACTCTGTTTTTTTACATTACTCAGGCTTATTGAGTGGATGAACGAAAAAATTCACCGTTCTCACCGGGTTTCTGGATCGTGTGCGCAAACGATGGACAGCAGGAAAGCGAAAATCTATAATGTGGTTATCAATTTTTCCGGTGTGCTTACTGTGCCACCGGCCATCCCGTCCCGGTAGCGTACTGGATATCCCGTGAGAGGAGTCTCCCATATGAAACACCCGCTCCGTGAACGCAGATCTTCCTTCAGAAACAATTGGGGACTGTATCTGCTTCTCCTTCCAGCCCTCGTGTACGCCTTGATTTTCCTCTACCTGCCGATGGTGGGCGTTGTCATTGCTTTCACGGACTATTCGCCAACCAAAGGATTTTTCGGGAGCCCCTGGGTTGGGATCAAGTATTTCAAGAAATTTTTTGAGTCCTACAATTTCTGGCAGATTTTCTACAACACAGTCGCGCTGAGCTTTTATAACCTCAT
>JAAYKS010000356.1 GCA_012522285.1 Clostridiaceae bacterium
GCACCGGGTCACCCGATCTCTCTCACATCGATCCGGCGATCCTCTGGAAGGATTGAAAAAACCCAGACAGAGCGGTTGTCCGGGCTCTCAAATCGCGTCTATAATAGGTGCGGAACAACCGCGGACCGGGACATCCCGGTCGCGGTACTGCAAAGGAGCGACTCTCATGTCTCGAAATTTCCATGTATCCGTGTCGGGTGACGACACCTGGGCGGGTTCTGTCCAACGGCCGTTCCGGACCATCCAGCATGCGGCTGACCTGGCCCAGCCAGGCGATATCGTCACGATCCACGAAGGGATCTACCGCGAACACGTCAACCCCAAACGGGGCGGCACGGGCGACAACGAGCGGATCCTCTATACTGCAGCCCTCGGCGAAAAGCCGATCATCTCCGGCGCGGAACGCATCACCGGGTGGGAGCATGTCGAAGGTAGTGTCTACCGTGCGGTTGTACCCAACCGGTTGTTCGGATCGTTCAATCCCTACCGCGAGATCGTGTGGGGCGACTGGTTCCGCAGCCTGGACCGCACGTTCCATCTCGGAGAGGTATATCTCAACGGCAATTCCCTGTTCGAAGTCGTCACGCTCGACGAGGTAATCCATCCCCGGCCGTTTGCACAAGCTCGCGAACCGGAGTGGTCTTTACACGCGTGGTGCTGCGAAGTCGACGAACAGAACACCACGATCCACGCGAATTTTGGAACGTTCAACCCCGCCGAAGAGATCATCGAAATCAATGTGCGGAAATTCTGCTTCTGGCCGGAGTCGACAGGCATCGACTACATCACGGTACGCGGTCTGATTCTAACGATGGCCGCCCCCAACTGGGCTCCTCCGACCGCGCTGCAGGAAGGTCTGATCGGGCCGCACTGGAGCAAAGGCTGGATCATTGAGGACTGCGAAATCTCAAACGCCAAAAATTCCGGGATCAGTCTCGGCAAAGAGATAACAACCGGACACAACGAGTGGTATTCGCTCGGGACCAAACAAGGCACCCAGCGCGAACGCGACGTGATCTTCAACGCGCTGCGCATCGGCTGGCACCGGGATCGCATCGGTTCACATATCGTGCGCAACAATGTGATCCATGACTGTGAGCAGACAGGCATTTGCGGTCATCTCGGCGAGGTGTTCAGCCAGATTTACAACAACCATATCTATAACATCCACCACAAGCGGATGTTTAACGGGGCGCAAGTCGCGGGGATCAAGCTTCACGCCGCCATCGATTGTCAGATCCGCGACAACCACATCCACAACTGTGACCGCGGACTCTGGCTGGACTGGCAGGCCCAGGGGACCCGTGTCTCGGGCAATCTGCTGTACGACAACGACACGGAAGATCTCTTTGTCGAAGTCAGCCATGGCCCGTACGTCGTCGACAACAACATCTTTTTGTCAATGAAGAGTATCAAGGATATGGCGCAAGGCGGGGCGTATGTGCACAACCTCTTTGGCTGATTTGTCACCTGGACCCGCGTGACCAACCGCTTTACTCCCTATCATTACAACCATGACACCTCAGTAAAGGGCCTCATGACCATCCTCGGCGGAGACGACCGGTACTACAACAATATCTTTACCGGTACCCTCCCGGACAACCTGCCCAAGGAGAAATACATTGACACCGGCGTGTGGACACATATCGACGTCAAATATGCTGGGGACGGGTCGATCCCCCAAGGGCTCTCGGTGTACGACGAGTGCCCCGCGGCAGGGGACCGCTGGCAGGAGGGGCTGGTCTCGGTAGACCAGTTCGCGGATGTACGACTGCCGATGGCCTGCGGCTCCAATCTGTATTTTCACGACGCCCGCCCTTTCAGCAAAGAATCGGATTCACTAACCCTTCCGGATCAAAAGGCTCGTGTGGAACTCGTGGAAGAAAACGGCGCCATTCATCTGGTCTGCGACTTTGGCGGCAAGACCTCGGATGTGAACACGGTGGTCGTGACCACCGATATCCTGGGGATCGCCTTTGAGCCCGAACTGCCGTACGAGAATCCGGACGGGACGCCGTTGTGCATCGAACGGGATTTCTTCGGAAACCCGCGTCCGGCCGGCTGCATGACCGTCGGACCTTTGCAGGGGGTCGGTTCCGGCACTCATAGAATCAAACTGGTGGATATCCGCTAACCGGATGTCCTCTCCAAAGTTAAGGAATGCGGACGGCGCCCGGGCGCGGGGGTCGTCCGTTGTCCTGTGTAGCGGAGGATCGCTGATGAAAATGCCTTTGGACTGTTTGCCCTGTATGCTCAGGCAGGTGCTGGAGGCCGCCGGAATGGCGACAAAAGACAGTGTGATACAGGAGAAAATCATGGAGGAGGCTGCCGCGTTGCTGCCGGAATTCCGGCAATACCGTTGTGCCCCCGAGATGTGCGAAGTCCTGCACGCGGTGGTGCGGCGACATACAGGCGTATCTGACCCCTATGCGGCAGTCAAAGCGCGTGACATCGCGACAGCACTTCGCTTCGAACCACTTTTGACCCGTTATGCCGGGGAAGATGGACACCCATTGGAAAGACTTCTCAAGATCGCTGCGACCGGCAATGTGATGGATTCGGCAGTTTACGGCGGCCAGGATATGGAAAGCCGTCTGGTGACCGAACTGGAGCTCCCCTTCGCGGCAGATGATTTCGCTGCATTCCGGGAACAGTTGGAGATAGCACGGACGGTGCTGATCCTCGGTGACAATGCCGGCGAAGTGGTGTTCGACAAACTGTTGACCAGGTATCTATCCGGGAGCAGCGAGGTGTATTATGCAGTGCGGGGCGGACCCGCTCTCAATGACGCGACGGTCGAAGACGCAATCCGGACGGGCATCGGTGCGTACGCAACGTTGGTTTCGACCGGATGTACTATGCCGGGAACGCTCTATGAAGCCTGTGACCCGGACTTCCGACAGTTGTTTGACCGCGCGGATCTGGTGATCTCCAAGGGGCAGGGCAACTACGAGGCGCTCTCGGAAGTGCCGCGCGGACTGTTCTTCCTGCTGAAGGCCAAGTGCGCCAAGATCGCAGCCTCACTGGGTGTCGAGCAAGGTGCCTATGTGTTTCGCGCACACAATGTCTGACCGTGTGCGTACGATATACGCTTAGCGGTCGAGAGACAGACCGGAGCGAAGGACCGGACTATACTGAGAAAGAAGAACCGACATGTTGATACGCCCTCAGAACCTGGATGCTACCCAGGGACCCATTTTCCGCAAGTTCCTTCTTTTTGCTTTTCCCATCATGATCATGAATCTGCTGCAGCTGCTGTTCAATGCCGCAGATATGATTGTGGTCGGTCGGGTTGCCGGCAGCGATGCGCTTGCAGCGGTCGGCGCGACGGCCCCGCTCATCAACCTCATCGTCAACCTGTTTATGGGATTGTCGGTCGGGACCAGCGTGATCGTTGCGCAGGATCGCGGTGCAGGTCACCCGGAACAGATCCGGCGGTCGGTCCATACGTCGGTCGCGATCAGTATCGTGGGCGGTGTGCTCGTGATGGTGACGGGATTCGTGTTCTGCGTTCCGTTGCTCGGTGCCATGGGAACGCCTGACAACATTTTCGACCAGTCGGTCCTGTATATGCGGATCTATTTTCTGGGGATGCCGGCCAGCATGGTATACAACTTTGGCGCCGGGATCCTGCGGGCGGTCGGCGACAGCCGCCGGCCGATGTACTATCTCGTGATCGCCGGAATCGTGAATGTCGTTTTGAATCTGATCTTCGTCATCGGGATGCACATCGGGGTCGCCGGGGTCGCCTGGGCGACGACGATCTCGCAATATCTCTCGATGGTTCTTATTCTTGTCTGCCTGGTCCGGAGCGAAGACCCGATCCGGCTGTATCTCCGGCGGCTGCGTATCGACCGGAAAAAGCTGGTCCAGATCGTCCGGATCGGGCTGCCGGCCGGGCTGCAGGGACTCTTGTTTTCGATCTCCAACGTGCTGATCCAATCCGCGGTCAACACATTTGGGTCGACGTTGATCGCCGCGAGTTCCGCGGCCGGTAACGTCGAGGGATTTGTCGGGACCTCCATGAACGCCTACAACAATGCCGCCATCACGTTTGCGGGACAAAACATGGGAGCTCGGAAGTACGACCGCATCGACACTGTCGCCAAGGTTTCCACGGTATTGGTCTTTGCCACCTGGGTTATCCTGGGCGGACCGGCGCTGCTGCTGGGACGCCCGCTGCTCGGACTTTATACGTCGGATCCGGAGGTCGTACGTCTCGGCATGATCCGTCTGACGGTGCTGCTGGCGGCCTATTTTTCCTGCGGCATCATGAACGTGTTTCCCGGACTCTCCCGCGGGATGGGATACTCGATTCTGCCGATGCTCAGCACGCTGACCGGGGCCTGCCTGCTGCGGATTGTCTGGCTGTACACTTTTTTTGCCTGGTATCCCACGGTGTTCATGATCTTTATTGCCTACCCGATCACCTGGACGCTGGCCGGCATCGGACAGGTGGGGGTGTTCCTTTATGCCCGCCGGCAGATCCGGCTTCGCGATCCGGACTGGGAGACCGCGGCTGCCGGATAGAGGGATGTCGTCA
>JAAYKS010000357.1 GCA_012522285.1 Clostridiaceae bacterium
TATCCGGGCGGGGGCTCTGGGGAAGACGTGCTCACCGGGATCACATTTACCGCCGAACCGGGCGAGGTGGTCGCGATCGTCGGCGGGACCGGCACGGGCAAGACCTCCCTGGTCCAGCTGGTACCGCGGCTGTATGACGCGACCGGCGGACAGGTGCTGATCGACGGAGTCGATGTGCGGGAGTATCCGCTGCGTCCGCTCCGGCAGAGCATCGGGGTGGTGCTGCAGAACAACCTGCTGTTCAGCGGCACGATCCGGGACAACCTCCTGTGGGGCGACGACTACGCGGACGACGAAAGCGTCGAAGCGGCCGCCCGGACCGCGCAGGCCCACGGATTCGTGACCGGCTTTCCGGACGGGTACGACACCATGCTCGGGCAGGGAGGGGTCAATGTCTCGGGCGGACAAAAGCAGCGGCTGTGTATCGCGCGTGCCCTGTTGCGCAAGCCCCGCATCCTGATCCTGGACGACAGCACCAGCGCGGTCGACTCGGACACCGAACGGAGCATCCGGACCGCGCTCCGGGAAGGACTGGCCGACACCACGGTGCTGCTGATCGCCCAGCGGATCAGCTCGGTCAGTTGGGCCGACCGCATCCTGGTGCTCGACAACGGGCAGCTCGTCGGAAACGGGACGCACGCGGAACTGCTTCGGACCTGTCCGGTCTACGCGGAAATCTGCGCGACCCAGATCGAAGGGGGGGCGGCCTGATGGAGGATAAAAAGCGCTCCGGCGTGCCCGGCCGCAAACTCCCGGAATACGGACAGTCCCAGACCAACGTGATGCGCACCCGCGGTCGCGGAGGCCCCGGCGGCGGAGGGCCCGGCCGGGGGATGATGAGCTTTGAACGCCCCAAGAACACCCGCGGCACTTTGCTGCGGCTGCTCTCCTACCTCGGACCCAGCCGGTATCTTCTGATCGTCGTCGGGCTGATGCTGGGGATCTCGACCTTCTCCTCCCTGGCGGGGACCTGGTTTATGAAGCCCTTGATCAACGATTTCATCCTGCCGGGCAATTTTGGCGGGTTGGGGATCGCGCTGCTCAAGCTGGGCGGGATCTACCTCGCCGGGGTGGGCGCGACGTATGCCCAGAGCCAGCTGATGATGCGGATCGCCCAGCGTACGGTGCACACCCTGCGCCGCGACCTGTTTGACCACATGCAGAAGCTCCCGCTCCAGTTCTTCGACACCAACACCCACGGCGAGCTGATGAGCCGGTTCACCAACGACATGGACAATGTCATGATGGCGATGGAGCAGAGCATGACCCAGTTCGCCTCGAGCATCGTGATGTTCGCAGGTACCGTCACGATGATGCTGGTCCTGAGCCCCCCGCTGTTTGCCGCCACCGCGGTCATGATGACGATCATGTTCTTCTTTTCCCGCGCGATGACCAAGCGGGGACGCAAACTCTTCCGCGACCAGCAGCGCACGCTGGGCCGCATGAACGGATTCATCGAAGAGACCATCGAGGGGATCAAGGTGGTCAAGGCCTTTACCCGCGAGCCCGAAGCGCGCGAGGACTTTGGCATCCTGAGCGACGACTTCCGCAAATCCGCGACCAAAGCCAACATCGTCGCGGGTACGATCATGCCGGTGATGGGCAATCTCAACAACATCGGATACGCCCTGACCGCGGCGTTCGGCGGCTTTTTGGCGGTGCGCGTGGGGTTTGACATCGGCTCGCTGGCGGCGTTCCTCCAGTACTCCCGTCACGTCGGGATGCCGATCAACCAGATCACCAACCAGATCAA
>JAAYKS010000053.1 GCA_012522285.1 Clostridiaceae bacterium
ACCTGCCGCGATGGCTTTGGAGGAGTCGATGACGCTCCCGCCGCCCACCGCGAGGACAAAGTCCAGTTTTTCCGTCTTGCACAAGTCGATGCCTTCGTAGACCAGGCCACTGCGCGGGTTGGGCATGCCGCCGCCCAATTCCTTGTATGCCACGCCGGCTGCCTCGAGGGAGGCGCGGACACGGCCGAGCAGGCCGCTGCGCTCCGCGGAACCGCCGCCAAAATGGATCAGGACACGGGTGCCGCCAAAGCGCTTGACCATCTCCCCTGTTCTGGCTTCCGCGTCTTTGCCGAATACGAAATACGTGGGGCTGTACAAAGTGAAATCGTTCATGGAGCTCCTCCGGTTTGTTTTTCAAAGGTCCGTCCGGTACACCTGCACGGGGCCGGCCGAATGCAAAGATGATTTATGCAAACAAGCATGACACAAGCCCTCCTTCCCGGTCAAGTCTGCACCCGTTCTATATAGACGATCCAGTATTGAGTCGGTAGAAGTGTTCGCTTATGATGGAAAAATAAACGTGCAGCCCGCGAGGGCTGCAGGATTCGGACGGCGGGAGATCTTGCCGTGTCGGCCATTTGCGGGAGGAACCATGGAGAACAACGGAACCCCGGCGCTGGGGATCGGGCGCAAGACCTTTGTCGCGACCGCCGCCATTCTGATCGCCGTGCTGCTGCTGGCCGGACTGATGACGCGTGTCCTGCCGCAAGGTGCTTTTGATCGAACGCTGCTGGACGGCCGGGAGACCCCGGTCGCCGGATCGTATCGAGTGATCTCCGGGGACCGGCTGCCGATCTGGCGCTGGTTCACCGCGCCGGCCGAAGTGTTGTGGTCGGACGACGCCGCCTCGGTGGTGGTGATCTTGCTGTTTGTACTGCTGATCGGGGGCACTTTTCAGGTTCTGGAGCAGAGCGGGGTATTGCGGGCGGTCATGAACGGCGTGATGCGCCGGTTTTCCCGCCGGCGGTATCTGCTCCTCGCACTGGCCAGTCTGGTTTCGATGCTCATGGGATCGACCATGGGTTTGTTTGAGGAAACCGTCACGCTGGTGCCGATGTCGATCGCGCTCGCCTGGTCGCTGGGGTGGGACCGTTTCGTGGGAGTTGGCATGAGTGTGTTGGCAGTCGGATGCGGGTTTGCGGCCGGCACGATCAACCCCTTCACCATTGGCGTGACTCAGCGGCTGGCGGGGCTGCCGGCGTTTTCCGGCATTCTGCTGCGGATCGGGGTGTTCGCAATCGTATACGCGGTGCTGTTCCTCTTCCTATACCGCTATGTCCGGCGTATCGAAGCCGATCCCTCCGCCTCCCTCGACCGGAGTCTGTCCGCTCCGGATCGAGCCGCGCTGGCCGACACGGATTCCCGGACGAATGCGCCGGCCGGCTCTGCGGTCGCCCCTTTCCTGATCGCGTTTTTGCTGGTGTTCCTCTATCTGGGTGCGTCTATCGCGGTGCCCGCCCTCTCCGACACGGCCTTGCCAGTGATGGCGGTCCTGTTGACCGCAGGAGGCATCCTGTCGGGTTATCGGGCGGGACTGGGTGGCCGGGCGGTCTGGGGCGCGTTCTGGAAGGGCACGATCGCCCTTGCACCGGGAGCGATACTAATCCTGTTGGCGATGGGATCCAAACAGATCCTTTCGGCCGGAGGAGTGATGGACACCATCTTGCAGGAGGCCTATCTCCTGATCGAGGGAACCGGCCGTTACGCCTCCGTCCTCATGATGTACCTGTTCGTCCTGGTGCTCGAGCTGTTTGTCGGCAGCAGCACCGCCAAAGCGTTTCTCGTCATGCCGCTGTTGTTGCCGCTGGCGGATCTGTTAGGGGTCACCCGCCAGACCGCGGTACAGGCATATGCGTTTGGAGATGGATTTGTGAATATGGCTTATCCAACCAACGCGGTGCTGCTGATCACGCTCGGGATCGCGGGGATTTCCTTTTCCAGCTGGTTCCGATGGACATGGAAACTCCAGCTCGCGCTCGCGGGGATCTCCTGTGCGGTGTTGTACGGGTGTGTCGCGATCGGGTACGGCCCCTTCTAGGCAAGCGAACTCCTCCCTTGGCCCCCATGATAAATAGACACACTCGCATGTCACTCGTGAACATGTTATGATACATTCAGATTTTGTTTTTCATCAGGAGGATATCATGCCGGAGAACCGCCGCCGCGCCATCAACGACTATGTTCAGTCACATGGAACCGCCACGATCGAGGAACTGTCGGCCCGTTACCCGGAAGTCTCCGGCATGACGATCCGGCGGGATCTCGAGAAGCTGGAGCGGGACGGCGAGCTCGTACGAATCCGGGGCGGCGCCCGTTCGTTAGCCGATCTGTCCCTGGTCCGGGAGGCCGCCTATACACAGCGTTCGTCCGAGAACCACGACGCGAAAAGCCGGATTGCGGAAAAAGCCGCCCGGCTGGTCACCCCCGGTCTTTCCCTCTACATCGATGCGGGCACCACCTGCATGGCCTTCGCAAAACGGCTCGACGCCGGCCCCCTGTTTGTACTCACTCCGGCTCCGAACATCGCCATCGAGCTCGCGCGCGCTCCCGGGATCACGGTGATGATGACCGGCGGGCAGCTCAACCGGGACACCTTTATGCTCACCGGGTTCAACGCGGTCGAGTATGTCAAGACGTTGAACATCCAGCTCGCGGTGCTGGGCGCCAGCGCGTTTTCCCTCCGGGACGGTTTTTCCTGCGGTTATTTTGCGGAGGCCGAGCTCAAGAAGCTGATCGTGAAAAAGGCGCAGAAAACCGTGGTGCTGATGGACCACAGCAAATTCGGTCAATGCCTCCCCTACACTTTCGCGCGGCTGGCCTCCATCGATGCGGTCGTAACCGATGTCCCGCCGGACGGCGACTCTTTGTCCGCGTTCGCGCGGGCCCACGTGGAGTGTCTATGAGTATGAAATTGCAGTCTCCCCTCCGCCTCGTCCTTGTGCGGTCCGATCAGCACGATCCGCATCTCAATCTCGCGGTCGAAGAGCGCCTGATGGAAAGTGTGTCCGCCGACGGCCGGGACAATAAGTTCCTGTATCTGTGGCAAAACGAGCGAACGGTGGTGATCGGACGACACCAAAACGCCTGGGCGGAATGCCGGGTCTCCCTTTTGGAAGACGAGGGCGGACATCTCGCCCGCCGGGGAAGTGGCGGAGGCGCGGTCTACCACGATCTCGGGAATCTCAATTTTTCGATCGTGATGCCGCGGCGCCTGCACGATCCGGCCCGGTCCTCCCGGATGATCGTCGAGGCGGTCCGGATGTTGGGCGTGGAGGCACAGCTGTCGGGGCGCAACGACATTCTGGCCGACGGGCGCAAATTCTCCGGCAACGCGTTTCAGCTGACCGCGCAGGCGGGGCTGCACCACGGCACGCTGTTGATCGCGACCGATTTCGAGCGTGTGTCCCGCTACCTGTCGGTTTCCAAAGTGAAACTGGAGGCCAAAGGTGTCACTTCGGTCCGTTCGCGGATCACGAACCTGACGGACCTCCAGCCGGATGTCAACGTGGCGGATGCCTGCCGCGCATTGGCAGCGGCCTTTGCGAGGGAGTACGCAGATACGGACTCCACTGAAACGGCACTGGAG
>JAAYKS010000358.1 GCA_012522285.1 Clostridiaceae bacterium
CTCATAGGCATAGGGATAGAAGGAAGGCAGGATGAACGCGAACACAATGGTCAGGATGATGACGATCAGCGAGCCCATCGCAACCTTGTTCTTGCGCAGACGGCGTCCCGCGTCTTTCCAGAACGTGACGCTTTCGCGCATCACGATCAGTTCTTTTTTCTCTTCCTCGCTTGCCGGCAGGAAATCGGAAGGATCGAACTGCATGCTCAGCGGGTTTTTATGGAATGGTTTATCCGGCATATCCCAGTGCTCCTTAATCAAATTTGATCCGGGGGTCTACCACTTTGTAGAGAATGTCGACCACCAGGTTCATCAGAATCAGGAACGCCGCAAGAAAGATCGTGGTTCCCATGATCAGGGGGTAGTCGCGATTGTTGATGGAGCTGATAAATTCACCGCCCAGGCCGGGAATTGTGAAGATCTTTTCCACGATAAAGCTTCCGGTCAGGATGTAGGCAATCAGCGGGCCGAGATACGTGATGATCGGGATCAGGGAGTTGCGCAGCGCATGCTTGAACAATACGACACGCCCGGACAGCCCTTTGGCGCGGGCGGTGCGGATGTAGTCCTGACCGAGCACGTCCAGCATGCTGGAGCGCATCAACCGCGCCATGTACGCCATCGGATAGAGCGACAGCGTGATGACCGGCATGATGTAGTGTGCGGGGCTGGTCAGCCCTACCGTAGGCAAGAGGGGCAGTTTCACCCCCAATAGGATCAATAGCGTTGTCGCAACCACGAAACCGGGGACCGCGATGCCGCGGGTGAAGATGAAACGGAGCAGGTTGTCCTGCCATTTGCCGCGTTTGAGCGCGGATATCGCTCCGAGCGGGATCCCGGTCACGAGCGAGACCACGATCGCTACACCGCCTACTCTCGCGGAAACGGGGAACTTCTCCCCGACAATATCGGCGATATCCCGGCCCTTTTTCTTGATGGAAACGCCGAGATCTCCTTGTGCGAGGCGCAACAGGTAGTTTTTGTACTGGACGATCAACGGTTTGTCCAGGCCGTATTTGGCCTCCATCGCTTTCAGTATGGACGCGGAGGGGGCGTTCTCTGCGAGGAATGGTCCGCCCGGCACCAGATTCATGAGAAAAAAGGTGAGTGTAGCGACCATCCAGATCGTGAGCAGTGC
The DNA here is from genome assembly GCA_012522285.1 of Clostridiaceae bacterium. Taxonomy (GTDB): domain Bacteria; phylum Bacillota; class Clostridia; order Saccharofermentanales; family UBA5734; genus JAAYKS01. Next base: position 1,139 of record JAAYKS010000358.1, read on the forward strand.
GAGCCCCAGTCGCTTGACGATATATATAGTCAATGCTTTTTCCCTCCATCCGGCCGGCCTGTGCCCGGACATATGTCCGCGGACAGTGGACCGAATTTGTTTAACTTGTATATGTTAATCCATGCGCTCCGGATCGTCAATTATTCATGAACTTTTTGCATATACATTTTCCGCGAAAGAGAAAGGAGGGGGCATCATTGGCCCACCTCCATTGGTGTGATTCTTCGTTTTCGGTTTCGGTCAGGCGCATCACCCCTGCTTTTTGAGCAGATCCCGAATCTCTTCAAGCAGAATCACATCGTCCGGCCTGGGTGCGGGTTCTTCCGGTTTGTCTTCTATGGGCTTTCCTCTTCTCTGCAGCTTCTGGATGCCGCGGATGATAAAGAAAATCACTGTGCCGATGATGACAAACTGCACGATGGCGTTGATGAACAGGCCAATGTTGATGGCCACCTCAGGGGTTGTGATTTCCATGGTTTCCGGATTGATGACCGCTGACTCCAGCACGATCTTCAACGCCGCGAGGTCGATGCCGGAAATCAGCTGGCCGATCACCGGCATGATGACGTCTTTGACCAGAGAGTTGACGATGGCACCAAACGCGGCACCGATCACCACTGCGACCGCCAGATCGATGACATTGCCCTTGAGCAAGAACGCTTTGAGATCTTTCCACATGGCCGTTCCCTCCGTTGGGTGTACTGATGGCTGTGTTGCTGCGTTGTGACCTTCACCGGTAAATATGCTAACGACTCCGGCGTTTCCGTCGGAGTCGAAGGCATTGAGGTCAGGAAGTGTGCGGGATCAGCCTTTGACAGCGCCGATCATAACACCTTTGACAAAATACTGCTGAATAAACGGGTAGAGACACCAGACCGGGACGCTCGCCACGACAATGACGGCATACTTGAGCAACTCGGCCATACCTAGTTTCTTCTCCATCGTCTCCGGGTCGACCAGCGTGGTCGGGTCGATCGAGTTCGCGATCAGGATGTCGCGCAGGATCAGCTGGAGTGGGAACAGATTGGGGTTCTTGAGGTAAATGAACGCATCGAAGAAGGCGTTCCAGTGACCGACTGCGTAGAAGAGCACGAGTACGGCCAGAAGCGGTTTGGACAGAGGAAGGATGATTTTAAGCATGTATTTGAAGTGAGAACATCCATCGATGGTCGCGGCTTCGTACAGCTCGTTCGGAATGCTCTGCGTCAGGAAGGTACGGGCGATGATCAGATGGAAGACGCCCATCGCGTTTGGAATGATCAGAACCGCGCGTTTGTCGATGAGGTCGAGGTTCTGCATCAGGATGTAGGTCGGGATCAGGCCGCCGCCGAAGATCATCGTGAAGGTAAACAGATACATGATGAGGTTGCGGCCGGGCATGTCGTCTTTTCGGGTAAGCGGATACGCGGCAAGAAGGGTCATCGTGACGTTGACCAGGGTGCCAACCACCGCGTAGATGATGGTATTCATGTAACCGGTCATGATGGCCTTGTAACCGAACACCGTCTTGAAGCCTTCCAGCGAGAAGTCGACCGGCCACAGAACAACCTTGCCTGTGACCACAGCGTTTTTATCACTGAAGGCGGCTGCGAAAACATAGATCAATGGATATGCGACGACCAGCAGGGCGATCAACAGGATGGCGTCGTTGATGAAGTAGTACAGACGATCGTCTCCCGACAGCCTGATGGTGCTTTTTTGTGCCTTTGCCATACTCTCTCCCCCTCCCTTACCACAAACTCGTTTCGCTTACTTTTTTGGCAATATTGTTCACCGAGAGCAACAATATCATGTTGATCACCGAGTTGAACAATCCGATTGCCGTCGCGTAAGCGAACTGCGGAGCGTTGGATGCCAATGAAATTTTGTACACATACGTGGAAATGATTTCCGATGTGGTCCGGTTGAGGGTGGACTGCATCAGCCAGACTTTCTCAAAGCCGACGCTCATGATCGAACCGGAGTTGAGGATCAGCAGCGTGATGACGGTCGGGAGAATGCCCGGGAAGTCAATGAACCGTACCCGCTGGAACCGGGAGGCGCCGTCGATGACCGCTGCCTCGTGGATGTCCATGTCGATGCCGGCCAGGGCTGCGATGTAGATGATCGAGTTATAGCCCATGTGCTGCCAGATGCCGGACCAGACATAAATCGATTTGAACCATTCGGGTTTGCCCATGAAATGGACGGGGGAAACACCGACCTTGCCAAGCAAGGTGTTGAAGATACCTGTACGGGTGTTGGTAAAGGACAGAACCATACCAACGAGAACGACGACCGAAATGAAGTAGGGCATGTAGGTGACGAACTGGACCGTCTTCTTGAACTTGAGGTTCATGGTCGCGTTGAGCGCGAGGGCGAGGACGATCGGGATCGGGAAGCCGGCCAGCAACTGATAGATGCTGATACCGAGCGTGTTCTTGATCAGCATCCAGAACTCTTTAAACTCAAAGAACCGCTTAAAGTTGTCCCAGCCGATCCAGGGGCTGCCCCAGATGCCGTCTCTGATCTGGAAATTTTTGAATGCCAGCTGTACGCCGTACATCGGCCCGTATTTGAAGATCAGTAGCCAGATCACGGGCAGCGCGACAATGACATACAGCTGCCAGTTGCGCTTTGCGCGTTTGAACGCGCGGCTTGTCTTGGATTGTGTGCTCACTTCTTTTCCTCCCTCCAATGATGCTTGATGGTGTTTGCTCCTCTGATCATGTGTGGATTTTCCTTCCCTTCCCGTCCGGTATTCCCGTCTTGCGGCAGAAATATGTATTGACGACATCCCGCCATTCACAGGCGTCGCGCAGCTGCGTTTGCAGCCGTTCCGCGACGGACTTGTAGGCTTCGGGATGCAATGTCCCTTGCAGGTCGTCCCATTCCCGGATCATAGCCTCCACCTCTTCGACTCCCTCGAAATGGGTGTAGTAGATGTGCTGGATCAGGGTGACGCCGGACCGGAGGTACCGATCGTATGGCACACGGTGGAAAAACAGCAACAGTTCCTCCGGGCAGTGCGCGGGATCGTCGTACAACGCGGCGACCGGTTCTGCATACTGTGCGGTGTAAGCGGTCCCACCCGGTGCGCGGGTGCGGTCGACGCCGATCGCGAGATGATCCGCGCGGTGGTAGGTACCCCAATAGGCATATTCGTAGCCGTCGACATTCGGGCCATAGTGGTAGGAAGGATTGCACATCCATCCGATGCCGAGCGGCGCGTTGTATTTTTCATAGGTGGCGCGGGAGTTCATCAGCATCGCGGTGACGGTGGACACCACCGTAGGGTCGTTCCCCAAGGTCAGCC
>JAAYKS010000054.1 GCA_012522285.1 Clostridiaceae bacterium
CCGGACCGCATGATCACCTACGAACCCGCCGGCGACGGCGAGGTCTTCGTCAAGGCCTCGGTCGAGGTACATGGGTTCCGCCCGAGTGAGGGATGGAGTTTCCGGCGGGCTTTCGAATCCGAGGAGGACATCCCGCAGAACGTTCGGATCTGGGAAATCGAGCTGGACCCGGAGGATTTCAAAGGCTACAACCCCTTCTGCGCGGTCAACATCATCCACGACCGGCTCTATATTGAGTACGGCAAAACCGACATGACCAGCTACCTCAATCGGCGTGGGATGGTGTTTGTGGACGGGAAGCCCATGATACAAGTCGCGCTTTTCTATCTGCTCGCGACCACCGAAAATGCCTACTGGGTGGAGGCGAACGGGCAGAAAGTCCATATCCGGCTGTCGGGAGACGACCATCCGGACAACCATCTCATCGAACTCACCAACCGGGAGCAGTGTTTTGCGCCGCGGACGCCTTTTCTGCCCTATATCCATGTGCGCGGGATGACGTTTGCGCACGCCGCGATGGGATGTCCGGTCCCGCAGCGAGGGTCGATCTCCTGCTTCCGCGGACATCACTGGATCATCGAGGACTGTGTGATCGACTGGTCCAACGCGGTCGGGATCGACTGCGGTAACGAGTGCTGGCACCACGAACCGATCGAGGGGCAGGTGCTGGGGTACACGATCATCCGGCGCAATACGATCCGGGATGTCGGCGTGTGTGGCATCGCGGGCATCGTCAACCGCAATCTCCTGATCGAGGACAACCTGATCGAACGCACCGGATGGCAGCGCATGGAGCGTTCATGGGAGGCTGCGGGGATCAAACTGCACCACGCGGTCGACGCGCTCATCCGCCGCAATGTCATCCGGACCTGTTACGGCTGCGATGCCCTCTGGCTGGATGTGGGCAACGAAAACTGCCGCATCACCTCCAACCTGATGCTGGACGGGATCGACTCCCGCGAGCACATTTTCCTCGAGGCCAGCCGGGACGGCGAGAACCTCGTCGACAACAATATTCTCTGGAACGTCGAAGGTCGTTACGACCGCAATGCGGTGGCGGCCGAGGCCGGATCGTCCGGCTGGTACAAGCTGAGCGAAGCCGGCGTGGTCAAAAACGGATATGGCATCTATCTCGAAGGGACCGACCACACCCGGATGGTCAACAATCTGATCGGGCGTTGCAACTATGCCGGATTCTACGCCAAGCCGGTTCCGTTCCGGATCTCCCGGATGAAACGGGGCGGCACTTCACGAAACAGCAAGTTTTATAACAACCTGTTCTACCGGTGCGGAGACGCTGCGATCGTGATGCCGACCGCGCACAACGAATGCGACGGCAATGCCTATACCCGGATGCCCGGGGGCTTTTTGCGGGTGATGTACCCGGAGCCGGAAATGTGTCTGGATCTCCCGACCTGGCAGGAGTTCTGCGGATTCGACCCGAACGGGAGTACGCCGGACCTGGACATCGACATCGACGCCGAAGCGCTCACGATGGCGGTTATCGTGCGCGGTGATCTGCCCGAGGTGTCAGCAGACCGGACAGTCGATGCCGACTTCTTTGGCGCGGAGACCGGCAAACGCCGGGTGCCCGGTCCGATCGAGCATCTGGACGGATACACGATGCGCTTCCCGATCGACCCCCGCCGGAGCGAGTAGTCGAGCTTACGTTTTCGGTTTGGTTCCGGAGAAATCTGCGGCGTCGAGGATGGCCGGGAGCAATGCGATGGACCGGAGGGGGATGTTGATCAGCCAATCGTCGCGGCGGTAACCGGACAATGACGTGCGAACGCTGACTTCCGGGCCGAAACGGTCCCGATAGATGCGCAAGCTTTTTGCCTGTAGATTGACGCCTGCCTTGACTTCGATCGGATAGACGGTGCGCCCATGCTGCACAACAAAATCCACCTCGGCAGTACCACCGTCCGCGGACCAGTAGAACGGCTCGTACCCTGCCCCGTCCTGCAGTTGCTGAAAGACGTACTGTTCCGTCAGCGCACCTTTGAATTCTTCGAAAACCGCGCAGCCCTCCAGCAGCACGGACGGATCCAGTCGGCTCATGGCTCCCAGCAGACCGACATCCGTCACATAGAGTTTGAACGCGCTTGCATTCCGGTAAGCAGACAGCGGCAGTCCGGGTTTTGTGACGCGTGACAATATGCGCAGCAATCCGGTATCAAGTAACCATTGCATTGCCGTTTCATACTCACGGGCACGCGCTCCCTCACGGATCCGTCCGTAGACGAATTTCTTATTTTCCCTTGCTAGCTGTGCCGGTATCGATTGCCACAGCGACCGTAGACGTGGTACGACATCCGTTGGCGCATGCTTGGAAAAATCCTGCTCGTATGCGTTCAAAATCTGTCGCTGGACGTCTCGAGCAGCAGAGAAAGAGTGCCCGCTCCAATAGGCCAGTACAGCCGCGGGCATGCCGCCAACCACCAGATATTGAGCGAGATACATGTCGATCGACGGCCCGAATACCGGATCCGTGTCCGTATGAGGGAACAGCAAATCGGCATACTCCGGCTTATCTGACGCCTGTAGAAACTCTTTGAAAGTCAGGGGGCCTATATCAAGGAATTCCACTTTGCCGACCGGAAAAGACGCGCCCGGATGCATCGCGATTCCAAGGAGGGAGCCCGCAGCGAGAATGTCGTAATCCGGAGCATTCTCCTGAAAGTACTTCAAACTTGTGAGTGCGCGAGGGATTTCCTGAACTTCGTCAAAAATGAGCAGTGTATCTTC